>CAMWMT010000066.1 GCA_947175375.1 uncultured Clostridiaceae bacterium
TGTCTCCACCGCAGCCTGGTATCTGCATATCTTATAATCCAGACGATCCATGGCGTCCCGAAGCTTCTGCTGCTGCCTTTTCAGATTTTCTCTCTGCTCTTTCAGAAGTTCGAGCCGGTCCGGAAACGTTGTATCTCCCTTCTGGGACAGTCTGAGATATTCAACCAGCGATTCCACCGGCATCCCGGCGCTCCTTAAGCAGACCACATGCTCGATCCATCCCAGATCCTCCGGCTGATAGTCTCTGGCTCCTCCCCGAGTCCTGCGAATCTCCGGAATGATACCTGCTCGCTCATAATAACGCAGTGTATCCTGCGTGATGCCAAATCTCTCACTGACTTCCTTGATCGTCATCCTGTACTTTCTCCATGGGGCAGAATCCTACATGGCAGGACTCTTACCCGGCAGCAAACGGCTCCAGCAGTTCTGCCCGACCCGCTACAATGTAATCTATCGTATTTACACTCATGAGCACATTCATCTGCCATTTTCTATGATACACGACTGCGTGTACACTCGTTATACATTTCATTACCTGTAAATCTTTTCGTTCATGTGTATAAATTATAATCCCTGGAGTCTACTCCAGGTCAAGAAGTTTTTATCTCAGAACAGGATAACTTTACGGGACACATGGTTAATCTCTCATTCTGTCAAAAGAAGTCCCACTGGGCAGTGATCACTTCCAGTCTGCTCTGCATAGATCAGGCTGTCCTTGATATGCCCTTCATACCCGGCAGATACCAGAAAATAGTCGATCCGCCATCCTGCGTTCCTTTCTCTGGCTTTGAAGCGGTAAGACCACCAGCTATACGCATCCGTCCGATCCGGATACAGATATCGGAAGGAATCTACAAAACCAGAAGCCAGAAGTTCCCGCATCTTTCCCCTCTCTTCATCTGAAAATCCTGCATTTCCCCGATTGCTCTTCGGATTTTTCAGGTCAATCTCCTCTTTTGCCACATTAAAATCCCCGGTCACGATGACCGGCTTTTTCTCTTTCAGCGTCCCAAGATACGCCCGAAAATCATCTTCCCACTCCATCCGGTAACCAATCCGCGCCAACTCGTTCTGAGCGTTTGGTACATAGACATTGACCAAATAATACTCCGGATATTCCAGCGTCAATGTCCGCCCTTCTGTATTATGCCGGTCAAGCCCCAGATCCGGCGTCACTGACAAGGGTGTCTCCTTCGTCAATACTGCTGTGCCGGAATATCCTTTCTTCACCGCACTATTCCAGTACACCTCATATCCTGGAAAGGTAAAATTCGCCTGCTCTGGCTGCATCTTCGTCTCCTGAATGCACAGCACATCTGGATCCTCTCCTGTCAGGAAATCCATAAACCCCTTATTCATGCAGGCACGCAGCCCATTGACGTTCCATGAACATAATTTTTTCATTTTCTCTTTCTCCATATCATAAAGGTTCTGTCAATTCTTTTGTACTCGCGAGCACATTCATCTGCCATTTTTCATAATACATAACATTGTGCTCACTTATTATACATTTCACTACCTACATATCTTTTCATTCATGAGTGTAAATACAGATATGATTCGTCAGCTCAAATCAGGATTGCCACGGCAAGGGGAGCCCGGTATTCAATAAACAACGCCGTATGGATTGGAGCGGACATTTGGGAGGGGCTGTGTGACCAGAATGGACACCCATGTGTCCAAGCTGGGCATACAGGCACTTCCAAATGTCCGATACACTCCATACAAGGTTTATGAATACCGGGCGTCCCCTGCCGTGGCAATCCGTCCCCCTTAGCCACCTAAAAAACAGCAAGCAAGACGATAAGCCGGGTTATGTCGTTGGACAATCATCTGTCTAGGCGTACTGTCACCAGTACGCTCAAGCGACCTACCTGAAGCTGACGGGCCGCCATATGCTTCTGCTTGGTCTTGCTTCGGATGGGGTTTACATGTGCCCCGTCTGTTACCAGCCGGGCGGTAGTCTCTTACACTGCCTTTCCACCCTTACCGGAGAACCGGTCTCCGGCGGTTTATTTCTGTTGCACTGGCCTTGGAGTCACCTCCACCGGACGTTATCCGGCATCCTGCCCTGTGAAGCCCGGACTTTCCTCGTCTGAACGAACGTCAGCCGCGATTGCCTGTCTTACTTGCTGTAATCTCTATTCTAACCTACTTTTCTCAGTTTGTCCATGTATCGCAAAGCTTTTTCTTTCTTCGTACAGATGCTGTAGCCTGTCGTTTTCTTACACTACCGCCTCGATCAGAATTTTGTCCCCTATCACTCTTTCAAATACTCCCACCTGTTTTTTTCGATTGAAATTAAAACTGATCAGATATCCTTTCTTTTGATGATAATCATCCAGATATCCTGCCAGCTGCTCTTCTCCGCGGCTGTGATATTCCTTTCCATGCCAGATCTTCATCTCGATGATATACTGTTCTCCACGATAATCAACAATCACATCTGTACGCCGAAGTCCCCTGGTATGAGATTCAATATAATAATTCCCGCTCCCATTGATGATCGGCCTTAAATACAACAGGAAATATTTTCTTCCTTCCTCTTCCAGAAATGCCTCATCCCGATCATGAAACAGGTCAGAAAAATGCTCCACAAATTTTTCAAGTACCCGTTTCATATTCAAATACCCATCCACGATAAACTGGCTCTTATCCCTCAAAGATGCCTTGTAAATATCTTCATCCTGCATCTCTGAGGAGGACAGATAGAGGTTGTACAGCCTTGTCTCAAAGATACGGTTGGCAATTACAGCCGCTCCATCCTTATTTTTGATAAATCCAAACATGGATGCTGCATCCATGGCCGGTTCATCCGGGTTATAGGAAATGATCTTTCCTGTAAAAAGCAGCGTCTTCAGCATCCTGTTCAACTCTGGATATTCCCTGAGTTTTCCAGTCAGCGAATCAAACAGAGGATTCTTCTCACTCAGGACCTTTCGAACCGCTTCCTGAAAATCTTCTCTCGTCCATCCACGGCTTTCAGGAATATCCGGGGTCATTCTTCCGTTTTTTTCATCCATCCATTTACAGAGCCTGGATACCAGAAACGGATAACCCGAAGTGTAGGCATAGATCAGCCCGGCAAGTTCAGAAACATCCATTCCTGTTTGATGATCCTTTTCATATTCATACAGCATCCCCACGATGCCGTCTTCAGAAAGACTCATATCCACATCAAAATCAGCAGCTATGTTCCATGGACTGTTGACCTTCTGCACCTCGTCACCGCGGATCTTTCTCTTAATATGCCTCACATCATGGACACCCGCTAGGATTACAGACCAGAAGGTGATCCTGCCTTTCAGATCCCTGTCCAGATAACCGTTTCGCAGCTGTGCCAGAAAGTCAAGGAACACCTGGTCATTGGTAGCGCTGTCAACCTCATCGATCATAAGGACTGTCTTTTTCCCCGCTGATCTACAGAACACTAACAGCATTCCAAACAGGCTCCGAAGGTTAAGTCCCGGATCACGATCCACTTCTGTCAGTTTATGAAACGCCTCATTATCCTCTTCGTCCGAAACACGGCTCACCTCATCACAAAATTCTGCCGCAAATGCCAGACAAAAGCTCCTTTCATTTTCAAAACAGGATTGACTGAACCTCTGAAAATCCAGACTGACAACCAGGTATTTATCTGCCAGCGACCTGGCCAGTGCAGCAAGGGTTGTCGTCTTTCCATACTGCCGGGCCTGATGAATGGTAAAATAAGCGCCATCATCTACCAGCATGCAAATCTTTTCCACACGTTCTTTTGAATCTGCCATATAGTGTTTTTCTGGAATACATGGTCCGGTGGTATTGAATCTTTTCATGCTTCACACCTTTTCTGCATTTATTCGACTGTTTTGATATATTTTCTGCTGATCTGCATGCCAATATAAGAATAACAGGTATATCCGGCAGACAACAGCCCGAACAGCAAAAACGCCCCCAGCACATCCACCACAGAATGCTGCTTCGTAAACATGGTGGACAGGATGATCGCCGCCGCGAAAATCCTTCCGACCCATATCCCTTTCATGGGCAGCCTGGACTTCTGCATCTCCAGAGTATACTGAAGCACCAGTGTCACATAGACGTGCATGCTCGGAAATACACTTTTGGGTGCATCCATCGACTGTACGAGCTGCACCAGGTATCCGCTGAGCATTGTCATGTCATACCTGATCCCCTCCCGAAGATTCAGTCCGGTCGGCCAGATATAGGAGATGAGCAAAAATACATTCATACCCGCACTCAGGATGAGCACTGCCTTCTTATAATCTCTGTCCTCCAGATTCCGTACAGCAAGATATGCACATACACAGATATACGGAAACCAGCTCAGATAGGGATAGATAAATGCAGGGATATATGGAATCTTATGATCCAGCTCGCAGGAAATCAGATGCACCGACTCCGGCTCGCATACCTCCAGATACAAAAATAAAGCCATATAAATAACAAACCATACCCCAAGAGGTATGAGGTATCGTTCTTTCGTAAACTTTTTCATAATACAAACTCCTGTCGTCTGTCACCCAAAAAAGAAACATGATACCGGAAAGGAGCATTTTACGCCCCTTTCCAGACCATTCGTTCCCTGACAGATTTTAACATATTGCCAAAAAAGAAGCATTTCGGCACTCCTTTTCCTGCCATTCAACAATACCATGTACAATTATCATACATGGAAATACGATCCTCCGATAAACTCCCGCAGAATCGAATTATGCGGTACCAGATTGCTGTCGATCCCTTGGAAATAATTCAGGAATTTCAGAAGCCGCTTCGCTTCCGTATATTCCGGCTCTCCCTGCCGGATTCCAAGCAGCAGAGGCTCCGCATACTGTTTCAGCACCGACAGCTCGTAGATCAACGCGGAATTAAACATCACATCCGCATCTCCCTGATACGGGAAAATGTTCTCGTCCTCTCCACGGCGCACAGACGGCCACATGGAGATCGTCTTCTTCGCACCTGCCCCTCGAGTCCTGGAATCTCTCACCATACGCCGGATCAGACGTCCGTCTGTAGTCGCAATCCGATTGTGCTCATCAATGTTGAGCTGGGTAAGGGCACTTAAATAGATCTTAAATTTATTCTCCTTTGGCAGTGAATGAGACAGCGCATCATTCAGACAGTGGATTCCTTCTATGACCAGAACATCATCTGCGCCCAGCTTCAGGGTATTTCCCTTATATTCTTTCTTCCCGGTCAGGAAATTAAAGGTCGGCATGGCCACTTCCTCACCTCGAAGCAGCGCACTCATATGGTCGTTAAACAGCTTCACATCGATCGCTCCGAGGCATTCGAAGTTATAATTTCCATCCTCGTCCTTCGGTGTATCCTCCCGTTCCACAAAATAATTGTCCACCCCAATCGGATGCGGACGCAGACCATGTGCCAGAAGCTGAATGCACAGTCTGTGGGAGAACGTCGTCTTTCCGGAAGAAGACGGCCCTGCGATCATGATCAGCTTTTTATCATGCTGCGCTGCGATCTGTGCCGCAATATTTCCCAGCTCTTTCTCCATGATCGCTTCCTGCGCCAGTATGATATCCCCGATATTTCCGCAGGTGATCTGTTCATTCAGCGCCCCTATGGTCGCCACTTCCAGCACTTCGCTCCACTTTGTGGAATTTTTGAGCGTCATGAACAGCTTATGCTCCGGTTTAAAGGGTACAAACGTCTCCGGCGTCTTAACCGGAGGAAATTCCAGTACAAAACCCTCATCATACGGAATCAGTTTGAAATATTTCAGATAACCGGTATCCGGTACCATATATCCATAATAGTAATCTTCAAAGCCATCCAGATCATAGATATTCACCGTAGAACTTCTCCGATACCAGAACAATTTTGCCTTGTCATTCATCCCACGGCGGGAAAATTTCTCGATCGCTTCTTCTACCGGAATCGTCTTCTTTCTGATGGGAACAGCCTGAGATACCAGTTCTTCCATGCGCGCCTGAACCTTATCAAGAAAAGCATCATCCGGCTGTATGTATTTACTGGTACAGTAATATCCGTGACTTACCGAAAAATGAACCTTGATGCCGGTGACTGCTTCCTTACCTGCGACATCAAAAATTGCCTTTAAAAGGAGCAGCGTAGCGCTGCGCTTATATGTCTTATGTCCATCCTTATGCCCGGTCGTCAAAAACGTCACGGTACTGTCATCCTTCACTTCACGAAACAGCTCCCGCATCTTACCGTTTTCCAGCACCAACACGATATCATGGGGATAATTCTTCTGGTACTCCTTTGCCAGCTCCAGATAGGTCATGCCATCCTGCACTTCTCTTTTCTTTCCTTCAACAACGATCTGTCTCATATATGTAACCCCCTTTTTCATTCCGTTGTTTTCTGATTCCATCATAGCCCTTTGTACGTATCCTGGGCTTTCACTGTTATTTATACTACCGTAAACGGATGCTTCACCGGCACACATTCCATGCGTACTCCTGTCAGTACCTTTTCTAGATAATCTCTGACATCCTTCATAAATATATGCTCAATACCATAGTGACCTGCATCAATAATACACAGTCCCTGATCCACCGCATCAATTCCTGTATGATGGTCAATATCCCCTGTAATATATACATCACACCCAAAACGGAGCGCTTCTTTCATGGTGCTCTTCCCTGCTCCCGGGCAGACAGCGGCCAGATGGACTTCGGTATCCGGAGAGCCAAACAGTCTTACATTCGGAATATCATATGCTTCTTTCACCAGTTCTGCACATCCTTTCAATGTCATACGCCCAGGCAGAACGCCGACTCTCCCAATCCCTTCTCCGTCTTTCACTTCTTCCAGTACAGTGCATTCATCCAGCTTCAAAAGCCCTGCTGCCAGATCTGCCATCCCTCTGGTGTCATAATTCGTATGCATGGCATAATAGGATATATCATGCTGTATTAGAGTGATCAGCCTTCTTCCAACCATATCCTTGTCCGTCACCTTTTTAACCGGCGAAAAGATCATGGGGTGATGCGTGATCAGCATATCCGCTTCTCTCTCCACTGCCATGTGTACGATTTCATCCGTTGCGTCCAGTGCCAGCAGTATCTTCTTCACTTCTTTCTCGTGCCTGCCCGCCAGCAAGCCCACATTATCCCAGTTACAGGCATATTCCGGCGAATACTCCTGCTCGATCAAGGCGCATATCTCACTGCATTTCATATCTGAAATCCCCCTTTCCACGATCTTATACTCGTGAACACATTTATCTGACAACAGCAGGCATCCAGGTCCGCAGTTCCTGACAGCAGATGGTAATCCTCTCCATGCTTTCAGCCACTTCTTGTCCCCGCTTCGTATCCTCCCGTCCGCTCTGACGCAGCATATCCATAACCTTCCGGTTTCTGGCAAGCTCCGCCTGAAGACAGGAAAGCAGGACTTCCGGCGATCTCTGGATCTCTATTTTTCCATAGTATAACTCTGCCTGTTCAGGCTTTCGTTCCGGTCCGTGGACTGCCCGCATCATAGGATAATATTTACCGTCCTCTTCCACGATGTCCTCCACCGTGATCTGATACTGATTCTCACACAGCCACTTCCTCACTCTGTGGATATCCGACTGGGGTTGCAGGACCAGCTCCTTCACCGTATGCAGACAATGCCCGCCTCCTTCCAGTATCCGGATGGTCAACATCCCTCCCATCCCTGCGATCAGCACAGTATCCGCTTCTCCCGGACAAAGCTTCTCAAGTCCGTCAGACAGGCGAGTCTCTATATATGTAGAAAGCCCGGATTCCCGGATATGTTCACCGGCACGGGCAAGCGGTCCCCGATTCACATCCATCGCAATGGCTGAAGGAATCTTTTTATCTCTCACCAGAGCGATTGGAACATAACCATGATCCGTTCCCACATCTGCCAGCCGGTTCCCTTCCGTTATCAGGGAAATCAGACGCTGCATCCTTTTAGACAACTGCATGTCTTACTCCTAATCCAGAAAATCCTTCAGTTTCCGGCTCCGGCTCGGATGACGCAGCTTTCTGAGTGCTTTCGCTTCGATCTGACGGATTCGCTCACGGGTCACATTGAATTCCTTTCCGACCTCTTCCAGAGTACGCGCCCGACCGTCATCCAGTCCAAAACGCAGGCGGAGTACCTTCTGCTCTCTCTCTGTCAGCGTCCCGAGAACCTCTACCAGCTGCTCTTTTAGAAGGGTAAATGCTGCTGCCTCTGCAGGCACCGGCACATTATCATCCTGGATGAAATCTCCCAGATGGCTGTCTTCCTCTTCACCGATCGGAGTCTCAAGAGACACCGGTTCCTGGGAAATCTTCAAGATCTCACGGACACGCTCCACCGGCATGTTCATCTCTTCCGCGATCTCCTCCGGCTGCGGCTCTCTTCCCAGTTCCTGAAGAAGCTGTCTGGATACTCGGATCAGTTTGTTAATGGTCTCCACCATATGCACCGGAATACGAATCGTCCTCGCCTGATCAGCGATCGCCCTTGTGATCGCCTGACGAATCCACCAGGTCGCATAGGTACTGAATTTATAGCCTTTCCGGTAATCAAACTTTTCCACTGCCTTGATCAGGCCCAAATTCCCTTCCTGGATCAGATCGAGAAACAGCATGCCTCTTCCCACATAGCGCTTCGCGATGCTGACTACAAGACGAAGGTTGGCTTCCGCCAGACGCTTTTTGGCTTCCTCGTCTCCCAGTTCCATCCGTTTCGCCAGGTCGATCTCTTCTTCAGCGCTCAAAAGCGGAACCTTTCCAATCTCCTTCAGGTACATACGGACCGGATCCTCAATGCTCACGCCATCCGGAACGGACAGATCGATCTGCTCTACATCCACATCATCGTCGTCACTTAAGATGATATTATCGTCATCATCATCCGTGATGCGAAGCACATCGATGTTGTTCTGTTCCAGAAAATCCAGGATCTTCTCGAATTTTTCCGCATCCAGCTCCATATCATTGAAAAAGTCGCTGATCTCCTGGTATTCCAGGACATTCTTCTTTTTCTTCGCGATCGCCAGCAGCTCTTTCAACTTTTCACTGAATTTCACCATATTTTCTTCCATACTGGTTCTTCCTTCCATAATTGTTCATATTTTATCCTTAATCCAAAGAAATATGCAATTTCTCAATTTCCCGGCGTTTCTGTATGATTTTCTGCAGCATTTCCATGTCATTGGGGTCTCTGTGCTCCATCTGCCAGGCGATACTGTCCTGTTTTACCCGAAGGATTGTCTCCTGCAGAGCCTTCTCTTCTTCTTTCTCGGACAACGCTGGCATCACACCCTGAAGCATGGCAGACACTCTCTGCTGTTCTTCTTCCTCCGTAAAATACTGGAACAAAGAGGCTGGATTAAGTCTCCCCGATGCCCACTGTGCGGTCAGAAGCTCCGCTACCCTCCGGCAGAGAGGATCGGTAAACTC
>CAMWMT010000067.1 GCA_947175375.1 uncultured Clostridiaceae bacterium
CTGCCATGCGTGTCCGGACTGGTCATCTCACGATCTGTCCCTCTGCCCCGCGTCTTAATACATTTTTTGCCGTGTTGATCTTTTCCGCCATACGGCAGCCGCAGGCACTGCACACAAAGACGCCTTCCTTTTTACTGCCAACTGCGCCGCATCTGCTGCATTCATTACTGATATCCTTTCCCAGAAGTTCCACCAGTTCCACTGACTGTTCCCTGCACTTTTGGATCAGGCGGCTTCGAATATAGCCCCTCTGCCACATAGAAACCGAATGATTGATCTTCCGGTTGATACCGCCTCCCTTAGAACCTGGCAGCTTTACCATATAGACAGTCTGCGGCTTCTCTATTTCCAGAAAGCGGTTTAGTTCATGATTGATATAACTGTGCAACTGCTCTGTAAGCCTTCTCTTTTTGGCGTTATACTTTTTCCGTCCAGGATTGCTGCGTCTGTTCTGGTTGTAGATGCCTGTTTGCGCACGTATCCAGTCTGCATATTCTGTCTGGTATTTCCCCAGTTTTTCTCCATATTGATGTCCCTGGTCTGTTGTTAGCATGGTATAGATACCCATGGATACTCCAATCTGGTTTGTATAGTCTTGATGCTTGTTCACCGTCGCGAAAACAGGGACATGAAGCACAATCCCATTATTTTCCGGACACAGCTGGAGATAAATCTGGCATTTATACTGGTTATGGTCAGTCAGCAGTACAAAGATACGTTTTCGTCTTTCCTTTGTAGAGATATAGATTACATGATCACCATAACGGTACGCCCGCTCCGAAAGCGAGAAACCTTTCGCTCCATCTGTATGTGGCCTCACATAGTATTTTCGTACCTGCCGGCGCAAGTATCGGTGCAGTTTTTCCTCATCTATCTGCGATGCCAGCCGGTCATAGGTCTTTTGTATCTCTTTTGGCAGTTCTATCTTTTCCTGGTTCAATACGGCTCCGAAGGCATTTTTAACTTTCAAAACAAACCGGAGATAATGTTTTTCCTTTTCCGTAAATGATTCATTCCGATTGATCAGATTCTGAATCTTGACCTTCGTTCTCGTCCACTGACTCTTGATATCCCCCAGCGCATCAAATACAGCAAGATAAAAATACACAGACGGCAGACTTAGGATCTCTCTAAATCCACTGCGGGTCATCTCATTTTGTATCGTATAACCGGGATACAGCTTTGACAGACTGGCAATGCCACCAAAACGAGCATATACATAGTTCTTCACCCTGGCATAATCGTCAGCAATCTCCTGAAGTTTTCCCATATCCTCATCAGAAACCGGTTCTTTATTATACTGATGAACCGTTCTGTACACCTTATCCGGCGGCATCTCGCGCTTCCTTCTCTAATTCTGTCTGTCGACACTATAGGATCATTCATATGGAACACTTTATATGAGCACAGTTCTGCATATTGTAAATATTTCTCAAAAAGTGTACTTTTTGGATATTTCTCTTTTATGTAACATTGTTCTAAAAAAACAACCGATAATTCTTGATTTTTTGATAAATATGTGCTAAAGTTTTTTCGGGTTGCGACGATATAACTATATATTCAAAAGGTACACCTTATGAGAATGGTTTTATTGCGATTCAAAGCACTGTTCTCTGTACTTCTCTGCTTTCCGATAGAGCGTCGGCACAGATATATTGCACAGTTCCGCGGCTTCTGTCCCGCTGATCTCCCCTGTTATCCAACGATCATATATTTGACTAAAATTTTCTGGTAAAGGCTTGGATGGCCTGCCAAACTTCACTCCCCGAAGCTTTGCGGCTTCGATTCCTTCTTTTTGTCTCTGACGAATGTTTCCCCGTTCATTTTCTGCTACAAAAGACAGCACTTGCAGTACAATATCGCTGAGAAATGTCCCCATCAGATCCCTGCCTCTTCTTGTATCCAGAAGTGGCATATCCAACACCGCGATATCTGCTTTTCTTTCCTTTGTAATAATCCTCCACTGTTCTAGTATCTCTTCATAATTTCTTCCCAGCCGGTCAATGCTTTTGATATAGACCAGGTCTCCTTCCCTTAATTTTCTCAAAAGTCGCCGATACATGGGACGGTCAAAATCTTTACCTGACACCTTGTCCATATAGACGTTTCTTTCCGGTACACTCACTTCTTTTAAAGCAATCATCTGCCTATCTTCGTTTTGTTCCCTGGTACTGACACGTACATAACCATATACTTTTTTCATGTTGCCCTCCTTCGTCTGGTCCGATTTTCTGTGCGATAATAGCAGGAATTTCTTCCATATCGCATAGAAAGGCAGACCCTGTTATCAATCATATAATACAGTCTGCCCCTTTCTTGCATTATATTGCCTTTTGAGATTATGGATAATTTTTGCATTTTACCATACACTCTGTATGTTTTTATTACAGATTTTATCAGCGACAGTAGTACCTTCCCCAGTATTATGGCAAAATAGGGTCGTTGGGATTTTTGACCAGATTTTTCATGTGTGGTTTTAATTGAAAGCCACAGAATATATCTGATCAGTCGAACAAATGAAACGATGGGAATATAACAATATGGAAGAACTATTTTGAAAAGAAAGATCCCAGGTCAAATCTTTAACCCGGGAAAATATGTGCACGGAAAAATCCTTGATATGTTTGAAAAAAACCGACAAAAGACAAGCTTTACACTTTCACAAATATTTATAATGTCTGTGAAACTTAACTACCATATAGATCGTCAGCATAAAGGTAAGCAGTTCCGCAAGAGGAATGGCTAACCATACTCCCGCTGTCTGTAAGAATCTCGGCAGAATCAAAAGAAAAATCGTGATAAATCCAAAAGTCCTTAAGAAAGATATCATAGCCGATACTTTCCCATTGGACAGTGCTGTAAATAAAGCGGAGGCAAAAATATTGTATCCTGAAAACAGGAAGCTAAAAGAGAAAACAGCAAATCCTATTTTGGTAATCTCAAAAACATTTTCATGATTCCCGGCAAATATTCTGGCAATGCTTTCTCCTGCAAAAAATGAAAAGAGAAATACGAAAATGGAAACGGTCATTATAAAACAAATGCAGATTCGAACTACTCTCTTGAGCTGGTTCACATTCCTGCTCCCATAATTGTAACTGATAACAGGAGCTACCCCCATAGAAAAACCAATGTACAGAGTCGTCAGTAGGAATTGCGAATATATGATGATTGTAATAGCCGCTACGCCGTCCTCACCTGCCAGTTTCATCATTACCGCATTGAACAGAAAGGTCGTCACTGCACTTGACATCTGGCTTACCAATTCCGATGCGCCATTGGAACAACTCTTTACCAGAACAGGCACATCCATCTTAGTCCTGCAGAAATGCAGTTCACTTCTTCCGATCAGAAAGAAGATAGAACCGATCAGTGTCGGTATCATATACCCAATGCCTGTCCCAAGGGCAGCCCCCTGTATCCCCATTTGCAGAAATACGATAAAAATATAATCAAAGACAATGTTTGCAATCCCTGCCAGAACAGAAAGAACGAATCCCAATGCCGGTCTTCCTGCGGTTACAAAGAGATTCTGGTACAATACCTGCATGATATTTCCGACAGCAAAGATCAGCTGTACCGTCAGATATTTTTTACAATATGGAAATAGAATCTCGCTTGAACCCAATCCCCAGATAATTTCATCAAGAAATAAGAGCCCCATCACAGTAATGACCAGACTCATGAGAACCCCTGTGAGGATGATAAGGGTAAAATTGCTTCGGGCTTCCTCTGTTTTTCCACTTCCCATTTTCTTCGCAATGACTGCGCTTCCGCCTGTCGCAAGCATTGTTCCTAATCCAACCATGATATTGATGACCGGGCAGACGATATTGATCGCCGACAAAGCGTTGGTATCCACAAAGCGGGCGACAAATACAGTATCCACTATGGTGTATAGCCCCATAAACAGCATCATGACCATGCTTGGAAATGCGAATGCTATAAGAGATACCACATTAAAACTTTTCGCCAGCGGATTTCTTTGTGTGTTCGTCACGACTAACTTCCTCCTTATTTTCGAATGGTAACGCCCCCTCCCTTCGGTCAGTGGCATTTTGGTCACCGCGTTCCAGATCGGTTTCTCCGATGCGGCTCCCTGGAAGAAGTACCAAACGCTGGGTCGGATAGCCATATTCCACAAGCAGTTCTCTTTCTTCAAAACCAAGACTGCAATACTCCTTACGATAACCGGTATCAGCCCTGTCGCCTGCACGGTATGTTGTTAATGTGATTTCCCTGCCGTAAAGCAGTTCATCTGCAAGTTTATCAAC
Organism: uncultured Clostridiaceae bacterium; assembly: GCA_947175375.1. Taxonomy (GTDB): domain Bacteria; phylum Bacillota; class Clostridia; order Lachnospirales; family Lachnospiraceae; genus Hominiventricola. The sequence goes on from CAMWMT010000067.1 coordinate 4,275, forward strand.
AAACAGCTTTGTGAACCCCATATTCCGATACTGCGGGTGTACGGCAAAAAAATCTATGCTCCCTGTGTCAGTTGAAAATCCCATAATACCGATTGCCAGTCTGTCATCCCGCAGGATCAAAGCTTTTTTATCCGAAATATACTGATGCAGATTTTCCATATATTTTTCCCGATCCATACAGGGGTATCCGTCAATCGTAAGGTCTACGAGCTCCATCCAGTCATTTATATCCGCAGGCACAGCATATCTGATATCATCTTTTGTAAAATCCATTTTTTTGACTTCCTCTTTCAGATGAATCTCAAGCTGCAACGGATAAAACTCTTCTGCTTCCCGAAATTCCGCAGGCGTAGTCTTATACATTGCCTTGAAAATATCGGTAAATGCCTGCTGGCTTTCATATCCGCTCATAAGAGCAATTTCAATGATCGGCTTTTTAGAAAACACCAGAAGTTTTGCCGCTTCTGTCAGCTGCCGTCTCTTTACATAAGCATGAATCGTCAGGCCAACGGTCTTTGTAAAAATCCGATGCAGATAATATTTGGAATAATGCAATGCATCTGCTGCCATATCCAGATCCGATTTCTCGTGCAGATGATCTTCTATAAAACGGATCGTCTGCGAAACAATGTGAACGTTCTGACCTTGCATCCGGCTCCCTCCTTTCTGATAAGGAATTGTAACACAAAGAATTTCTTATCTTTTCATGATTCTTGCTGTATTTTCAGAAAGCGGTCTGTTACCCCAATTCCTTTCTAAAGGCTGCAATCCATTCTTCGATTGCCTGCACCAGCAAAAACTGCTGATGCAAGACTGCCATACCTGCAGCAGGAATATCAGAGGTATTCTCCTTCAATGCCATATTTTCCTTCAGATAGTCTTTCAGTACCTTTATATTGTTTTCAATATGATCCAGATATTCTTTCTGGTTTTCCTTTGGCATACTATCTAAATTAACAATGACTGCATTAAAGTCTAAAAATATGTTGACTGGTTTGCAGGATATTGCAAGCATCAGCTTTTCAAATTCTTCATTGCCTGCATCTGTCAAAGTATATACTGCCTTTTCGGGCATTTTTCCGTCTTTTTCTGTATGGCTCGAAATCAGTCCCTTTTCCTCCAGCTGAAGCACTTTTTTATAAATAGATGGTGTGCTGATTTTTACCCATTTTGAAATGTTTCGGTATTCCACCAGTTTCTGAATATCGTACGCACTCATAGACTTCTTTTTCAACATTCCCAACACGATCAAATCAATGGTCGCCATATAAAATTCCTCCTTTTCATTGACAACTACTATAAATTATAGTATTATAAGTTCCGCGTCGCAATTACTATATTTTATAGTACTATATAATAAACTATATTAATATTAAAAGGAGTTACACAATGAACAGTCAAAACAAAAAAATGGAACTGCTTGGCAGTACATCTATTCCAAAAGCACTTTTAGCTATGGGCATCCCTGCTATGATTGGTATGCTGGTAAACGCTTTCTATAATCTTGTTGATGCTTATTTTGTCGGAGGCTTAGGGGAAAGACAGATGGGGGCCATCACTGTGGTCTATCCACTCGGACAGGTCGTTGTTGGTCTTGGCCTGTTGTTCGGCAATGGAGCTGCTTCCTGCATTTCCCGATCGTTAGGCCACGGGGATAAAGAAAATGCGGACAAGGTTGCAAGCACCGCTTTATACAGCAGCATATCCGTCGGAGCAGTCATCATTCTGATTTCAATGATGTACCTGCATCCTGTCTTAAAACTCTTAGGGGCGACCGACAGTATCCTTCCGTATGCCGCCACTTACGCACGCATCTACATTGTTTCCTGCATTTTTAATGTGTTCAATGTCACCATGAATAATATCGTGACAAGCGAAGGAGCTGCAAGAACAACCATGTGTGCTTTACTCATGGGAGCTATGCTCAATATCGCTTTAGACCCGCTGTTTATCTATATATTAGACTTAGGTGTGGCAGGGGCAGCCATAGCAACGGCAATCTCACAAATCATTTCTACCTGTGTTTATTTGATTTATATCCTGCAGAAGAACAGTGTGTTTCACTTTCGGATCAAGGACTGTACATACACAAAAGAAATCATGTTCGGAATTTTCAAAATCGGCGTTCCAACACTGGTATTCCAGATATTAACGAGTGTTTCCATTTCCCTGATCAACAATGCTGCAGGCGATTATGGAGATTCGGCGATCGCAGGCATGGGAGTTGTTACCCGTCTGATCTCTATGGGCAGTCTGTCTGTATTCGGATTTATCAAAGGTTTTCAGCCCATTGCGGGATATAGCTACGGAGCAAAGAACTATGACCGCCTGCGTGAAGCTATCAAAACTTCCATCCTTTGGTCTACGATTTTCTGTGTGATCTTTGGCCTGATACTGGCTCTGTTCCCCGTGGCTGTTGTTTCTCAATTTACAAAAGATGATGCTGAGATGATTCGCATCGGAGCAGCAGCTTTAAGAGCAAACGGCATTACGATCATGCTCTTTGGATTTTATACCGTATATTCCTCTCTTTTCCTCGCTTTGGGAAAAGGCAGGGAGGGATTCATCCTCGGAGCCTGCAGGCAGGGGATCTGTTTCATCCCTGTTATCCTTCTTCTGCCTGTGATCTGGGGACTCAATGGAATTTTGTATGCTCAGCCGATTGCCGATGTGCTTTCCGCAATCATAACAGTATTTATGGCAATACCGCTTCATAAAAAACTAAATGAACACAGAAACAGACAATGATCCATAACTCTCAGATCAAGTCTTGACATAAATATAAATTTGCACTACAATTATAATCACAAAATAACAGGGGAGCTTGTGTGACAGGCTGAGAGGAAGGTAAACCTTCGACCCTTGAACCTGATGCGGATAATGCCGTCGGAGGAAGTCATAGGATTGGATACTATATTTTTTCGGAGAGCGCCGCATCAAAGCGCTCTCTGTTTTTTTGTTGAAAATTTTGCGAAAGGATGTGAGAATGGCACCCGCGGTCAGTCCGCGGCGGGTTGAGGGGGAGCGCCCTGAACCTTGTATGACAGCGATGGGAACCCGTGTTTCGGGGTGAGAGGAGAAAAAGGATTCTCGACCGAACAAAGTGATTTGCGAAAAGCAAAGCTTTGACAAAGTACGAAAAGAGGAAGTTCAAATGAAGGATTCAAAAAGTTTGGTAAAGATGACTGTACTCTCCATGCTCATTGCCCTCGGCGTTGTTATATCACCGATCCTGAGAGTAGAGGGGATGTGTCCCATGGCACATTTTATCAATATCGTATGTTCTGTATTCCTTGGACCATGGTATTCGCTTCTCTGCGCGACGCTGATCGGTATCATTCGGATGGTAATGATGGGAATACCGCCGCTCGCATTGACAGGAGCAGTCTTTGGGGCTTTTTTATCTGGAGCCTTTTATCGATTTTCCAAGGGAAAGATCATCTGCGCAGTCCTGGGCGAAATGATAGGAACAGGCATCATCGGAGCCCTGGTCTCGTATCCGGTCATGACATTGCTATGGGGAAAAGAAGGGCTGACATGGCTGTTTTATGTTCCGTCCTTTCTCTGCGGCACTCTGATCGGAGGCAGCATTGCTTATGTATTTCTGCGTAAGTTTGCCGCAAACGGAATGCTTTCGCATATCCAGACGACACTTGGCTCAAACAGCTATACGGACCAGAGCAGCCTTATGTCCAACACCATTACCATTGCGGCATTTGGCGCAATCTCCTTTGTGATCATTGAAATTGTGAGCGATTTGTTCCAATTAACTTCAGATGTATGGTCTTATCTGGCTTATGCATCGCTGGGAGTATTTGCCGTAGCTGCAGTGGTCTATTACATTATCAATGTTAGAAAGGCGAAGAAATTTAATGCTGACAATCAATGAAATTCGTGAATCTGTAAAGGAACGGTGCCCGCTCATACATTGTATCACGAACCCGATTTCCATAACCCAGTGCGCTAATGCAGTGCTTGCCACCGGCTCCCGTCCGATCATGGCAGAACATCCAAAAGAAGTCGGGGAGATTACAGCGACTGCAGACGCGTTGATGATCAACCTGGGCAATCTTACGGATGTACGAATGGAAGCCATGAGAATATCAGCCAAAACCGCAAAAAGTCGAAGCATTCCTGTGATTTTGGATGCGGTAGGCATAGCCTGCTCCGGACTGCGTCAGACTTTTTCCCACGAGCTGACAGACATCGTTATGCCAACGGTCATCAAAGGGAATTATTCTGAAATAAATGCGCTGTATCATCCGTCATACAGATCGTCCGGTGTGGATACGGATATCTCACTGAGCAGGGAAAAAATCAGTATGACTGCGGTAAGGCTTGCCCAGACGTGTCATACGATCATCCTTGCCAGTGGAAAGGTGGATATCATTACGGACGGCAAACGGCTTGTGTATATGAAAAACGGCGTAAAACAACTTTCTGCCGTAACAGGAACCGGTTGTATGCTTGGCGCACTTTGTGCCGCGTACCTGTCGGTACAGCCTGACATCCATGCTGCGATAACCGCCTGCGCGATACTTGGAATCTGCGGTCAGCTTTCCAAGAGCAAGAAAGGAAACGGAACCTTTCTGGTAAATCTTTTAGACGCTCTTTCTACGGTGAATGATAGAGATATAGAGACGTTTCTGGATATGGAGGAAATTAGAATTGAAGATATTTGACCTTACCCTTTATTTTATTACAGACAGTACAGGCTTCAGTGAAGAAGAATTCTTATATCGCACGGAAGAAGCATTGAAGGGCGGAGCAACCCTTTTGCAGCTTCGTGAAAAGGACAAGTCAACCCGGGAGTACATTGCTCTTGCGGAAAAGGTTCATGAAATCACAAAGCGATACCATGTGCCGTTGATCATTGATGACCGTATTGATGTTGCGCTTGCAACAGGAGCGGAAGGAGTCCATCTGGGACAAAGTGATATGCCGATTGCAGCCGCACGCAGAATTCTTGGTCAGGATTCTATCATCGGCGCTACCGCCAAGACCGTCCCGCAGGCCCTTGAAGCCTGTGAACAGGGCGCTGATTATCTCGGCGTGGGCGCAATCTATCCCACCACCACAAAGGTAAAGAC
>CAMWMT010000068.1 GCA_947175375.1 uncultured Clostridiaceae bacterium
AAAGCCGTTAGGCCTTTTTTTGTGGGGGGTGCGTTGTTGTTTATATTAAAATGAGGAATCCTGTACATCCTGATCCTGATCTGGTCTGTGATCCTGTTTCGGGAGCATGTGACATGGAACAATATCATCGGGAGCATCATCATCATAGTGGGGATCAGTATTCATGGAATGGATGAACATTAGTTATCTGCTGGCTTTTTTGTCTGTATTTATTGCGTCAGTCTCACAGATTCTGTTAAAACAGTCAGCGCAGACAGAACATAGGAATTTTATTTTCAAATTTCTGAACTGGAGGGTTATCCTGAGTTATGCACTCCTGTTTGGGACAACCATTGTCAATGTATTTGCTTATCGTGGAATTGAACTGAAGGTAACACCAATGATCGAAGCCACGGGAATCATATGGGTGACCATATTAGCAGTATGTTTCCTGAAGGAGAGGCCGTCAAAACGGGCAGTGCTCTCTATTGTGATCACGATCATTGGTATCATTGTGTTTTCATTGTAATATGAGTCAACTGTTAAGAAGCTTAAGGGAATATGCGGATTCTGATTATCTGCCCATGCATATGCCTGGTCATAAGCGGCGTATGGGGGAGATCGGTAATCCGTATTTTATTGATATTACAGAGATCGACGGATTTGACGATCTTCATCATGCGGAAGGGATTCTGGCAGATGCACAGGAGCGGGCAGCAGTTTTATATCATTCGGAAGAAACGCACTATCTGATCAATGGAAGCACGGCAGGAGTCCTAGCAGCAGTGTCCGGATGTACCTCTTTTGGCGGAAAGCTTCTGATGGCGCGTAATTGTCACAGGTCCGCGTATCATGCTGCATTTTTAAAAGGATTGCATGTGGAGTATCTTTATCCACAATCCATGGGTTCTATGGGGATAAATGGAAGGATTCTACCAAAAGATGTGGAAAACATACTTCAGAGTACGCCTGATATTCAGGCAGTGCTAATCACTTCCCCGACTTATGACGGGATTGTATCGGATGTACGGCAGATCGCCCAGTATGTACATCAATATGGGATTCCTCTGATCGTGGATGAAGCGCATGGGGCGCATTTTCCGTTTTCTGTACATTTTCCGGAGGATTCGGTAAACTGTGGGGCGGATGTAGTGATCCATAGCTTGCATAAGACGTTGCCTGCACTCACACAGACTGGATTGATCCATCTAAATGGGACGCTGATAGATCGGGAAAAGATCAGAAAATATCTGACAATCTATCAGACTAGCAGTCCGTCCTATGTGTTGATGGCAGGATTGGACAACTGCGTAGAGTGGACCAGGACGCATCCGGAATCTTTTGAAAGATATGTGGAAAATCTTCACAGGTTGAGAGGTGAACTTCGCGGATTGAAGAATCTTGAGCTTTTGGAGGTTCCGGGAATGGATGAGACGAAGATTTTGATATCTCTTAGAAAGACGGGATGGAATGGGCAGAAGCTTGCAGAAGCGTTCAGAAGAGAGTTTCATATCGAGCCGGAAATGGCATGCAGTACCTATGTGTGTATGATCACAACCGTGGCAGATACGAAAGAGAGCTTTGGAAGATTAAAGGAAGCATTATTTTCGATAGATAGCCGGCTTTCCAAAGAGGAATCGGGGATGCATTCAGAAGCAAAGAAGCTGTTTTCTGATGAAGTGATAAAGACAGAATGTGTCTGTACGTTTCAGGAAGCAGAGGAAGTAGAAAAGGAATGGGTCTTGGCCAGTGATTCCTGCGGAAAAGTGAGCGGTGATTTTGTGACTGTATATCCGCCGGGGATTCCGCTTCTTGCGCCGGGAGAGAGGATCACAATGGAGATCGTTGACAGACTGTATCAGTATGAAAAGGACAGGTTGGAGATCCACGGAATCAGAGATGGAAGGATAATGATAGTCAGAAAGGAAGAACAGATCAATGGCGGGAGTAGTAATCGCATTTGAAGGAATCGATGGAAGCGGAAAGGGCGTACAGGTTGGTGAGATTGCACTCCGCTTAAGGTCCATGGGGAAGAAGGTATTGATCCAGGATTTTCCCGTGTATTCGAGTTTTTATGGGAAAGAGATCGGAAAGATGTTGTCCGGTGAACACGATGTCCGTGCAGATAAGGTCGATCCCAGATCCATGAGTCTCTGGTACGCTCTGGACAGACACGAGGCATTGAAGAATATAGATAGGGAAGCTTATGATTATATCTTGTTTAACCGGTCTACCTTGTCCAATGCCGCTTATCAAAGTTTTCGGGTAAAGCCGGAAGAAAGAGACGAATTTACCGAGTGGCTGTTTGAGCTAGAATATGAGAAACTGGGAGTCTGGAAGCCGGATCTTTACATAATCTTTGACGTGACGGAAGAGCAGTCCAGAAAAAATGTGGCAAAGAAGGGGCAGAGAGATTATCTTGAGGCTACACATGATGTATATGAAGAATCTCAGACGATCATGAGCCATGCGAGAAAGGTGTATCTGCATCAGGCTGAGATACATGATAATATCCATATCGTTCCGTGTATGGATGAGGACGGGAATTTCAGGACTATCGAAGAGATCGCATCTTATGTCATGGATATAATACAGGGCTGTGTAAACGGTAATATATAGAAATGATAGGAATTTTCAAGGAAATGTGATATGCTATATAGGGGAGGTGAAGTATTATGGCAGGATTTTCGGATGTGCTCGGTCATGAGCAGACGATCTTACATATGAAACACGCGATCGAGATGGATAAAGTATCTCATGCTTATATTATCAGTGGTGAGAAAGGTTCAGGGAAGAAGCTGCTGGCAGATCTTTTTGCGCAGACGCTGCAGTGTGAGAAGAAAGGGACAGATCCATGTATGGAGTGTCGGTCTTGTAAACAAGCGATCAGCCGGAATCAGCCGGATATCATCTATGTGACGCATGAAAAGCCAAATACGATCAGTGTGGAAGACATAAGGACGCAGATCAACGGGAATATTATGATCAAACCATACAACAGTCCGTATAAGGTCTATTTGGTAGATGAGGCAGAGAAGCTGAGTGTGCAGGCACAGAATGCCTTGTTGAAGACTATAGAGGAACCGCCGGTCTATGCGGTGATTCTGCTTCTGACGACCAATGCAGGAATGCTTCTTCAGACGATCCGGTCCCGGTGTGTCATATTGGAACTGAAGCCGGTACCTTCGCCGATGGTGAAAAACTATCTGATGAAACAGCCGGAGGTGTCGGAATATCGTGCAGATATCTGTACCGCATTTGCCCAGGGAAATGTGGGGAAGGCGAAAAGACTAGCAATGTCAGACAGCTTTTCCGAGATGTTGGAGCATGCGCTTCATCTGGTAAAATATATCCATGAGATGGACGTCAATGACATGATCGCTGATCTGAAGAGGATTAGCACCTATAAGATGGAAATCGATGATTATCTGGATCTTTTAACCGTGTGGTACCGGGATGTCCTGATGTTCAAGGCGACCCGTGACGCGGACAGCCTGATCTTTTCCCATGAGTTGACCAGTATTCAGGAAAAAGCGCAGAAAAGTTCCTATGAGGGACTTGAGTTAATTATAAAATCACTGGAAAAGGCAAAGATCCGATTGAATGCCAATGTGAATTTTGATATGGCGATGGAGCTTCTGCTCCTGAATATGAAGGAGAATTAAGATGACAAAAGTAATCGGTGTGCGCTTTCGCCGGGCAGGAAAGATCTATTATTTCTCTCCGGGAAAGCTTCAGATCAATACAAATGACCATGTGATTGTAGAGACTGCGAGAGGCGTGGAATATGGCCATGTGGTCATCGGCAGTAAGGATGTAGAGGATGAGAAGGTGGTGCAGCCTTTAAAGCCAGTCATCCGTCTTGCAACGCCGGAGGATGATGAGCAGGAGGATGGCAACCGGGAGAAGGAACGGGAGGCGTTCCGAATCTGTCAGGAGAAGATAAAGAAGCATAAGTTGGAGATGAAGCTCATTGATGCGGAATATACCTTTGACAATAATAAGGTGCTGTTTTATTTTACCGCGGATGGAAGAGTGGATTTTCGGGAACTGGTAAAGGATCTGGCATCTGTCTTTAAGACCCGGATCGAATTGCGCCAGATCGGAGTCAGAGATGAGACGAAGATACTGGGAGGTATCGGTATCTGTGGAAGATCTCTGTGTTGTCATACCCATCAGTCAGAGTTTCTTCCGGTATCCATTAAAATGGCAAAGGAACAGAATTTGTCTCTGAATCCGACCAAGATATCCGGTGTGTGTGGAAGGCTGATGTGTTGTCTGAAGCATGAAGCAGAGACCTATGAAGAGTTGAACAGCCGTTTGCCCGGTATAGGTGATCATGTAACTGCAAAGGATGGAAGCAAAGGGGTCGTCAGTTCTGTGAATGTGCTCCGTCAGCTTGTGAAGGTAGTCGTAACACTGGAAAATGAAGAAAAAGAGATCCGGGAATATAAGGTGGAGGAGCTGAGATTCCGTCCCCGTCGTCGGAAAGAAAAAAACAATAAACACCGTGAGGAAAATAAAGATCTGAAGAATCTGGAAGCACTGGAACGTAAGGAAGGAAGATCGAAGCTGAATGACAAGTAAGACGGGAGTTCTCTATCTGTGTGCGACTCCGATCGGGAATCTGGAGGATATGACCTTTCGGGCAGTCCGTATCCTGAAGGAAGCGGACCTGATCGCGGCGGAGGATACGCGAAACAGTATCCGGCTTCTGAATCATTTTGATATCCATACACCCATGACCAGTTATCATGAGTATAATCGGATAGAGAAGGGACAAGTACTGGTGAAAAAGCTTCTGGAAGGTCAGGATATCGTACTGATCACGGATGCGGGTATGCCCGGTATCTCAGATCCGGGAGAGGATCTGGTCCGGATGTGCCATGAAGCAGGTATTATCGTAACTGCAGTTCCGGGAGCTTGCGCCTGTGTGACTGCTCTTGCAGTCTCAGGCCAGCATACCAGAAGATTCTGTTTTGAAGCATTTCTTCCTTCGGATAAAAAGGAACGGGGGGAGATTCTAACAGAGCTTGCAGAGGAGACCAGGACGATTCTTCTGTATGAAGCTCCTCACCGGTTGAAAAGGACACTGGCAGAGCTTCTGGAAAAGCTAGGAGACCGCAGGCTGTCCATATGCAGGGAATTGACCAAACGGTATGAGACCATATGGGAGACAACGCTTGCAGAGGCCTGTGTCCATTACGAGAGTCAGGAGCCAAGGGGAGAATATGTCCTTGTACTGGAAGGAAGACAGCGCGCAGATCTGATACAGGAGCGGCAGCAAGATTTTCAGAAGCTCTCTTATCAGGAGCATATGAAGCTCTACGAAGAACAGGGAATGGATCGGAAGGCAGCTATGAAGCAGGTGGCAAGGGACAGGGGAGTCAGTAAACGGGAGGTCTATCAGGCACTGCTTTTGGAGGAATGACAGTATGGAGATACAGTTAAAGGACGGGGAACGCCTGGATGAGCTTCATCGAAACGGATATCAGATCATTCAGGATCCGAAACGGTTCTGCTTTGGGATGGATGCCGTGCTGCTTGCAGGATTTACAAAAGTAAAGCCAGGAGAGAAGGTACTGGATCTGGGTACGGGGACCGGTATTTTGCCAATTCTTTTGGAAGCCAGAACGAAAGGGATGTCTTTTACCGGCCTGGAGATACAGCCGGAGAGTGCGGATATGGCCGACCGAAGTGTCAGGCTGAACCATCTGGAGGACAGGGTCCATATTGTAACCGGAGATATCAGGGAAGCGGACCGGCTCTTTGGAGCCGGTTCTTATCATGTGGTGACAAGTAATCCTCCGTATATGACGGATATGCATGGATTGAAAAATCCCAGTGAAGCAAAGGCAATTGCCAGGCATGAGATCTTGTGTACACTGGAGGATGTAGTATCACAGGCGGCAAAGCTTTTGATGCCGTGCGGCCGGTTTTATCTGGTACACCGTCCGTTCCGGTTGGCGGAGATCATGAACTGTCTGTGTTCACATGGACTGGAACCGAAGCGGATGCGCCTGGTTTATCCTTATGAGAACAGGGAGCCGAACATGGTGCTGATCGAAGCGCTGAAGGGAGGGCATTCCGGGATGACAGTGGAAAAGCCGTTGATCATCTTTGAAAGCCCAGGTAAATACAGAGATGAAATCTGTGAGATCTATGGATATTAGAATTAATGTCTGAAATTCTTTAGTTTTGGAAAAAATCGCCGATATATGGGTTGAAGGAAACTTTTTTTAAACCTATAAAGGAGGAGGTTAAGTATGCAGGTTAATGTGAATCAGGATACTGCCATAAGACAGTATACCCAGAACGTACAGAGCGCAAAGACAGTGACGGCGCCTGTAGCGGACACGAAGGAAGATGCTTCCGCAAGCGCTGTCCAAAAGGATGTGGACCGTGCGGAATTCAGCAAGGATACTGCAGTTACTGGTAAAATGAGTGATTCCGAGAGAGCTGCTCTCGTAAAGAGTTTAAAGGATGACCTGAACAATCAGATGTCTCGTTTCACCAACATGATGACGCAGATGTTCCAGAAGCAGGGAATTACGGCGAATCTGTCCCAGGGAAATGATTTCTGGCGGTTTATGGCAAGCGGCAACTATACGGTAGACGAGAAGACCAAAGCAGATGCTCAGGCTGCAATCTCAGAGGATGGATACTGGGGCGTATCCCAGACTTCTCAGAGAATCTTTGATTTTGCTAAGGCTCTTGCAGGGGATGATCCGGAAAAGATGAAACAGATGCAGGCAGCGGTAGAGAAAGGTTTCAAACAGGCTGAAGAAGCATGGGGTGGCAGCCTTCCGTCTATCTGCGGCGATACGCATTCGGCGATCGGCAAGCTGTTTGACGATTATTATGCAAAGAATGGAGCAACTGCATAAGCGGAAGCTGCAAAAGAATAGCAGGTGGGGCTGTCGGGAAACGGGGTCCCGGCTGTATGATAAGCGCTCGTATGGAGTGTATCGGACAGGGGATCGGCTTTGTCCGTCTCAATCGGACTTAGACGTCCGCTTGAGACGGACAAAACCGATCCCCCGTCCGCTCCAATCCACACAGCACTGCTTATCATACAGCCGAGACTGCACTTTCCGGCAGCTCCATTTTTTGGATATTTTTCTTACGGTAGTAGAAAAGCAGAAGATGTGATATAATGTCACCAACTGAAGCGAAGCGGAAGTTGATGACCTGCGCGAGCTTCCTTATGATATAATGAGTGTGTATTCTGCAGTGCAGTAAGGAAAAGGAGGAAGGTCAAATGAGTACCCGAATCTATGCAATGAATATTACGGGGAAAGATTATATGGATGAAGCATATGCTCCTTATCTGACCAAAGCGAGAAAAACAGAAGCGCAGAAGAGGCGTAAGACCCGGGACAGGCAGCTCTGTCTGGCGGCAGAGGTACTGTTGAATCTTTCTTTGGAGTTGGCAGGGATTGGCATGTCTCTGCCGGCTGTATATCAGAGAAATCCATATGGTAAGCCATATCTGACGGAGCATGAGGGAATCCACGTAAACTGGTCGCATTCCGGAGATTGGGTGATCTGTGCCATATCGGACCGGGAGGTGGGAATCGACCTGCAGGATAACAGACGGGAACCGGGAGAGGCACTGATCCGGCGCATGCTGCAGCCGGAAGAGCTTTCTTATTATGAAAAGGTACCAGATGAACAGAAAAGACGGATTTTTTATGAATACTGGACAGTGAAGGAAAGCTTTTTGAAAGCGGTTGGAACGGGATTTCATATGCCGTTGGATAACTTCTATGTCCGGATGGAAGATGAGAATCCGCAGATTGTGCAGAGGGCAGGAGAAAAATCTTATATCTGTAGACTGCTGGATTTTGCAGATGATGGATATACAGCATCATTATGTGTGGAGAAAGAAACAGCCAGGAAGGGAATGCACAGAGTGATAAAGGAACAGAGCATGGAGTGTATTCAGAATAAGCAAAAGGAACTGGTAGAAATCCGATATTTATAAAGACATGGAAGCATGCATGATAGGAGAAGGGAGATCAGGAAGATGACAGAGGCACTGGAAACATTAAGACAATGGATTGAAGAGAGCGACAATATTGTATTTTTCGGGGGCGCGGGAGTCTCCACAGAGAGCGGGATCCCGGATTTCAGAAGTGTGGATGGGCTGTATCATCAGCAGTATGACTATCCGCCGGAGACAATCTTGAGCCATACTTTTTATAGGAAGAAGACGGAAGAATTTTATGGCTTTTACCGGGCCAAAATGTTGGCGCTGGATGCAAAGCCCAATGCGGCGCATAAGAAGCTTGCCCAGTGGGAACAGGAGGGAAAGCTTCGTGCTGTTGTGACTCAGAATATCGACGGGCTTCATCAGGCAGCAGGGAGCAAGACTGTCTATGAGCTTCATGGTTCCGTACATCGGAATTACTGTGAAAAATGCGGTGCTTTCTATGATGCAGAGTATATTCTGAATTCCACAGGGGTTCCGGTCTGTGAGAAATGTAACGGACAGATCAAGCCGGATGTGGTCCTGTACGAAGAAGGGCTTGATACGGCGACGATGCAGGGTGCTATCCGCGCCATCAGTCAAGCAGACATCCTGATCATTGGCGGAACCTCTCTGACGGTCTATCCGGCAGCAGGGCTCATTGACTATTATAAAGGAAACAAGCTGGTACTGATCAACAAGTCCGTGACGCCCATGGATTCTCAGGCGGACTTGCTTCTGCAGGGAAGTATTGGGGAGATTTTTAGCCAGTTGTAGATATAGATTTAACAGGAGTGAGAGATGGATTATCAGGTAGGAGATATTGTGAAACTGAAAAAACCCCATCCCTGTGGAAGCCAGGAATGGGAGATCTTGCGGGTTGGGGCAGATTTTAGGTTGAAGTGTGAAGGCTGCGGCCATCAGGTCATGGTGAGCCGGAAGCTGGTAGAAAAAAATACCCGCGGGCTGCGAAAAAAAGCTTGAAAATAAAGGAAAATTATAATATAATACTATTCTGTGATATATTATGGCTTCATATATGGGGCATTCCTTGCGCATATCTCTGAATGTGCGCCAGAGACCAAAAGGAGGTAAAGAGCATGAACAAGTACGAATTAGCATTGATTGTGAGTGCAAAAATCGAAGATGACGAGAGAGCGGCTGCCGTAGAGAAGGCAAAAGAGATCATTACACGTTTCGTC
>CAMWMT010000069.1 GCA_947175375.1 uncultured Clostridiaceae bacterium
CATATAGTCGGGAAGCACCCCTTCCGGAAGAAGTTGAAACCCCATCAGGCCGCTGTTCAGGAATCCCTGCCTGGCGAAGATCATCTTCCAGATCAGCACAACGGTCGCTGCCGGCATCGCCATTGGAAGCAGGAACAGGGACTTGATAAACTGCACTTTTTTAAGCCGGCTCAACTGCACGGACAGAAAGAGTCCGATGCCGATCAGGAGCGGCAGGCATACAAAGGTAAACCGCACTGTATTTTTGACCGCCAGCCGGAAAGCCTGATTGGCAAATACCACCTCATAATTGTGAAGCCCGGTCCATTCTTCCGTGACCGCCGTCAGAAATGACCGCCGGACCACATCCAGAAAGGGGAGCAGTACGAATACCAGGACTCCCGCCATGCTGGGGAGCAGAAATCCGATCCAGGCATGTCGGCTGCGAAAAGCTACTTTTCCCCCTCCGGACAGGATCCGTCGCTTCTCCCCAGGTCTATTCTGCCAGATAGATTGACGCTTTTTTAACGATCTCTGCTGCTCCGTCCTCTGCACTCAGTCCGCCCTCCAGTACTTTTATCCCTGTCTCATATACCAGTTCACACAGATGCGCATCGGTCAACACTGGTGTTCCTAACGTCTCCACATATCCGGTAAACCGTTCCCGCTCCGCCTGGTCCGGCCAGTACAGGTTGATCTCCTCTTCCGTCTCGTCATCCATCAAAAGCGTCATGCTTCCGTTGCTGGAATTTTCTTCACCTATATCAAAATGCGCTTCGTATGCCGCCCGGTTCACCGGATAGCCTTCGTATATATGTTCCTGCGTCCCGGCGTCAAAGATCAGACGGACAAATGCTTCTGCCTCTTCCGGCTGTTCTGTCCGGGAACTGATCCCTACCATGGCTGCCGGAAGAAACACACCGGATACCTGTCCGTTGAAGATCCGGTAGTCCAGTGCTTCATCTCTTCGAAGCACAGAAGTCACAGTATCAAGGCAGAGCTGGATCCCGTCCACATAACCGGCTGCCGCCATGGCATACCCCCGGGGAATATTCAGCGCGTTATTGCATGCTTCCATTTGGCTCTGCACGGGGTCGACCCCATAAGAAGCCAGCTCCTCTGCCTCTGCCTGCTGTCGCTCCACCTGCTCCGGCACTTCCCCAGCCTGCTCCGCGTCATAGATGCGTTTCACCTGTCTTAAAAATTCCGTGACCGCCGCCTGATCCATTCCGCCGTCCTCTCTCGTCCATGCCGGAGAAGACACCATACCGAACAGCCGGAGCATCGTCTCCGGATCATAAATCCCGAAGATACCGCCCTCCGGATATTCCGCCCGCAGTTCCTCTGCCTGATCTGCGATGCCCTCCAGGCTCTCCATCTTCCCGACTGCGTCCCGATCCCCTGCAAGAAGCGGCACCTGAATACACATAGGCATGGCATAGACTGCTCCGTCCGGGTTTGTAAAGCCTTCCACCACATTGGAGAACAGCGTTCCTTTCAGATCGTCCAGCACCGGACGGATATCCCGGAGCATCCCTTTTTCCATATAAGTATCCATCGGCAGGCCATCCAGAATGAGCACATCCGGACCCTCTCCCGCCAGCACCTGGGTATTCAGCCGCTTGATGGCATCCTCTGCCGTTATTCCGCCATCGCCTTCTATTCCAACTTCGTACCGCACATAAATATCCGTGTGCTGCCTCTTATACGCGGTCATGGCCTGCCGTACGCTTCGATTTTCCGTGAGGCTGTAGATCCGGATCTCTTGATCCGGCATGGACGGGACTGTCTCATCGAACGTGTAGCGTACCAACCCGACAGACGGATTAAACGCTGCCAGAAATTCCTGGTCCGTCAGCGCTTTCATCCGGTAGATATGTGCAGACGCATCCCCGAAAGTGCTGAGCGCGCCGTCGATCACCTGCTCCATCACACTGCCGCCCAGTACATGCCGGTACATACCGTCCTCACTGGCCAGATAGATCACATCGTCCTTTGTACTTCCCATCACAGCCAGCGGATAACCCCCGCCCGTATAAGCGACCGTTCCGTCCGGGACAGTCTGGCGGATCCAGGCATCCACTGTCTCCTCCTGAGGCAGAAGCACCCCTTCCTGCAAGTCATATCGGTACAACCTGTCATAACCCACTGCCAGCAGGGTATCTCCTGAGAAATCCATATAACCCACCGAGCGTTCCGCCATGAACAGTTCTTTCAGGCTCTCTTTCTCCACATCTATTTCGTAGATCCTGCCCTGCATATCTCCCGCAAAAAGCCTTCCGTCGTCTTTGAACACAAAAGATTCGATACAACTCCCATCCTCCTGTAAAAAACCAAAGTCCACGATCTTTACGGTTCCGTCCGGCATTCCGAAGACGCAGTAATTTCCTTCCCAATCTTCCGGTATTTCCTTTCCATACACCGCTCTCACCTGATCTGGCATCTCTCCGGAGCAGGAGGCAGCCACCGTTCCGTCCGGTCCCATGACTGCCGCCAGGCAGTACACACCCTCGAGCATCGGGAACCAGTCCGTCTCCTCCTGCTGCCACGTCTGTCCTCCGTCAGTCGACCGGTAAAGTCCCGACCCGAAGCTGATAACCGTAAGACTTCCGTCGTCCATCCAGTTCATCCCGCCGTTCCGGTTGATCTCCTGAGGCATCTCATAAAAGGTCTCCATATATCTGCCCATGGCTCCCCGTTCCGAAGCAGCCTGCCCATCGCTCTGGCTCTGCCCTTCATCTCCCGAATGCCCGCCGCAGGCGGACAGGAACAACATCGCCACACACAGGAAAATCCCTGCTCTTAACCTTTTCCCTCTCATTTTCCCTGATCCTTATTATTTAAGTTCCGCATCTTTCCTTCCAGCACCTTCTGCCCAGAAAAGTCTGATGACACTTCCGTGTCCTCCGACTTCTCTGCGTGCTGTTCGGGCGGATGCTGTTTTTAAGTTCCGCATCCTGTCCGTTTATTCTGCCAGGTAGATCGCCGCCTTTTTGAGGATCTCTGCCACAGCGTCGTCCACACTGATACTTCCATTCAGGGCTTTCTGCCCGACTTCATACACGACTTCTTCGATCACTGCATCTCCGGCACAGACGGAAGCCGCAGATTCCACCATACGCTTTAACTCTGCAAAATCTTCCTCTGTCACCCATTTGATATCCAGATGAAAACTCTTACCGTCTGCTCCGGACGTCCCGATACTGATCCCCATGTCATCTTCTCTCGGGTTCTCTTTCAGCGTTTCAAAGGATGCCATATTCATCGGAAGTCCTGTGGTCACCTCAATATCCTGCAGTTCCTTTCCGAACAGGAAACGAAAAAATTCCAGTGCAAGTTCATTGTCCTTGGAACCTGCAGTGATACCGACCATTCCTTTCGGGATAAAACCGTTCCGGATCTGTCCCTGCCAGAAATTATAGCCAAAGTTCTCCTCCTGGTTCGCCAGAGTGCTGACCGTATTGAAATCCCCATCCATCATATAGGTAATCCCCAGGCCAATCCTTTGTTCTCCCATACCAATATCGACCGCTGAGCTGCAGGCAGTCGCAAAATACTCCATGGCTCCACTCCAGTTCAGGCTGTTCTCATACCATGTTCGGTAAGTGGTCAGTTCTTCTTCGTCAAGCCCCGCAGTCTCCGCTTCATAGATCCGCTTCGCCTGGGTGAGGAATTCTGTCAGCTTTTCTTTATCAATTGAACCGGTCTTCGGATCCGTCCAGGCTCCGGAGCAGGTGATCCCCAGTGTACGCAGCAGCTTGCCTTCTGCCGACAGACCGAGCAGCATTCCTTCCGGATAATCCCTGCGGAGCGCTTCCACCGTATCTGCCAGGCTCGACAGGTCTGTGACGTTTCTGATGGCATCCTCATCTCCCACCAGAAGCGGCAGGCGGAACCGGAGCGGCAGATAATAGAGCTTCCCGTCCTCTCTGCATGCCTCCACCAGATTCGGGAACAATACATCTTCTCCGCTCATACTGTCAGCGATCTCGGTCACATCCATGAGCACGCCCTTTTCTTCGTAGGAATACCGTGGAAGCCCATCCAGCACCAGAAGATCCGGACCCGAACCGGACATGATCCTCGTATTCAGATTTTTAATGGCATCCTCTGAAGTCATGCCGCTTCCCGTATTCATGCCGATCTCATACCGGACATAAGTTTCCGGATGCTGTTTTTGAAACAGGCTGACTGCCTGACGAACCGCATAATTTTCGGTCAGGCTATAGATGCTGACCTGTTGCTCCGGTATGGTCGGGATGTCCGGGTCATAGACATAACGATACATTTTCCCATTGGTATAGAGCAGGGCAAATTCATTGTCCGGTAGGACTGCCATCCCGGCAAGCGCCATCTTGGGATCTCCCAGGGAACTCAAAGCTCCTTCCATGACCTGTTCTACCGCCGTACCGCCGATCACGTGGCGGTACAGACCGCTCTCAAAGGCAAAATAGACGACATCCGTTTCTTCCCCTTCTGCCATGACCACCGTATAGGAACCGGAGTTGGCTCCGATCTCTTCCCCCACATTTTCCATAATAAAATCCTGCAGCACCTTATCGCCGTCCGATACCATCTCATTTTCCATATCATAGAACTGAAGTCCCCGGCTGCCGATCTCGATCATGTACTGGTCAGTAAAGCACACATAGTCCGACAGTCCTTCTGCCTCAAAAAGCTGCCTGGCTGTTCCGCCTGCCGGATCCATCTCAAATACTTTACCGCCCATGACGTACGCATAGAGCCGGCTGTCTTTCCCGAACCAGAACTGATGGATGCTGTTGTTCCCATCCGGAGATTCCAGCGCCGTCGGATTCCCCTCCGGATCTACATAGAGATACTCTGGATGATAACCAGGCTCTACTGCCCCTTCTGTCTCATCATGCGGCGGGCTGTAGACAACGGACACCGAGCCATCCGGCGCGATGGACAGATGGGCGATATACGCCTCCCGAAGCTCCCGAAGCCACGGCGCCTCCTTCATCTCCCAGCTCTCGCCGTTATCTCTGGAGATATACATTCCCGCCGTCTGCTCGATCAGGACCAGCTCCCCTGTCTCCAGCTTCTGCAGGCACAGCGTCGGATAACTGCTGCCATATTCCACATCCTCCGGCAGGGTCATCTCTTTCTCCAGGTAACGCCCCATGGACCGCTCGCCTCCGCTGCCTCCTTCTGCTGCCGACACCGGCGTCTCATTGGTTCCGTCTCCGCCTCCCGGCTGACCGGAGGTTCCGTTATCCTTCCCTGCACATCCCTGCAGGAGCAGCATTGCTCCCGCCAGCAGACATGCCGCAATACGTCCACATCTTTTCCTCATTCCAAAAATCCTCTCCTTTCCACATGCTCCATACCACTGACTTCCCTCTTTCCTTTACTCCGACAGGTAGATCGCTGTCTTTTTGAGAATCTCCGCCACCGTATCCTCCACACTGGCGCTTCCGTTCACAGCTTTTACGCCAAGTTCACACACAGCTTCTTCAATAGAAGCATCTCCGGTACAGATCGTAGAAGCCGACCGGACCATGTCCCGCAATCTCTCAAAATCCTCCTCCCTGCTCCAGTAGATATCCAGAGAGAAAACAGTACCCTCGCCATCGTTTATCACAATTCCTCCATGTTCATACTCTTCTCTTGGATTTTCCCTGAGTTTCTCAAAAGAAGTCTCCTTGATCGGAAAGCCGGAAGGCAGATCCATATCCTGCACCTTACTTCCATATAAGAACCGGAAAAATTCCAGAACCAGGTCTTTTTTCTCCGAACCGGTACAGATCCCGACCATATCCTTCGGGATGAAACCATTCTCAATCTGTCCCGACCACGGGGCATAGGCAAAATCCTCCTCCTGAGCCGCCAGAGTGCTCACGGTATTGAATTCACAGTCCATTCCATAGGTGATGCCTGCTCCCAGTTTCTGAGTTCCCATTGCAACATCAACCGCATTCGCGGATGCGACCGCATAATACATTCCTTCCGAAGCAACATCCGACTGCCAGCTCTCCTCATAATTCTCCCGATAGTCAGCCAGCTCTTCTTCACTGATTCCGGCAGTCTCCGCCTGATAGACGCGCCTGGCGCTCTGGAGAAATTCCGTCAGTTTCTCCTGGTCAACAGATCCGCTCACAGGATCGGTCCATGCAGCTGCACAGGTAAGCTTCAGCGTATCCAGCACTTCCTTTTCTGTCCGAAGCCCGATCAGCGCGCCTTCAGGGTATTCCTCGCGCAGCGACTCCACAGCATCCGCCAGGGCAGGCAGATCTCTCACCTGTTCCACGCTTTTTCTATCTCCCACCAGCAGCGGCAGTCGGAAACGAACCGGAAGATAATAAAGCTTTCCATCCAGGCGGCAGGCATCCACCAGATTTTTGAACAAACCGTCCTTTTCATTAATATCGTGAACGATCGCGCTCAGATCCGCAAGCACTCCTTTTTCTTCATAGGAGCGTACAGGCAGTCCGTCCAGCACCAGAAGATCTGGGCCGGAACCAGACATAAGTTTTGTGTTCAGATTTTTGACGGCATCCTCTGTTGTCATACTTCCATCTGCCGACAATCCGGTCTCATAATTCACATATACTTCCGGATGCTCCTTTTGGAACAGGCTCACTGCCTGGCGCATCGTATAATCTTCTGTCAGGCTGTAAATACTGATCTGCTCTTCCGGCACGGTCGGAATATCGGGATCATAGACATACCGGTACAACTTTGCTTTATCATAGAGTACGAGAAATTCATTGTCCGGCAGGACCGCAAATCCGGAAAGCTGCATCTGCGGATCTCCAAGGGAACTGATATTCCCGTCAGACAACTGTTCCATAACAGAGCCGCCGATCACATGCCGGTACAGCCCGCCGCTGTATGCCAGGCAGAGTACATCTTCCTGTTCCCCCGCCGCCGCGACCATACAGTAGCCGCCCGCATCAGAACCGAGAGAATTTCCCACATGGTTCCTGACAAAATCCTTCAGGACCTGATCTTCCTCCGCCATCATCATTCTGTCCAGATCATAAAGCACGGTATCATTTCTGGATGTGACAGCGATCATATACCGTCCTGTAAAACAGATATATTCCGTGATTCCTTCGACCTCGAACAGTGTCTTCGCAGTACCGTTCTCTATACCCATCTCACAGGTCTTCCCATTTATATCGCAGGCATAGAGGCGGCTGTCCGGTCCAAACCAGAACCGGTTCACCCACGACTCCGGATCCGGCGCCTCCAGATCTGCCGCATTTCCCTCCGGATCCACATAGAGATACTTCGGATGATATTCCGGATAGGAATCTGAAGACTCTTCCTCTGTCCCTTCCTCTTCATAAGGGAGATAGATCACCGCGGCTGCGCCGTTCGGCGAAAGAGCGATCTGAGCGATATAACCGGACAGGTCATCGTACCAGGGAGTCTGCTTTCTGGTCCATGTCATTCCATGATCTGAAGACAGATACAGACCCGCGTACCGTTCCATCAGCGCTAGATCCCCGTTATCCAGCTGTTGAAGGTACGCTGTTGGATGATTGCTCATAGATGTGATCTCCTCCGGCAGCGATACCTCCTGCTCCAGATAACGCCCCATGCCGGACTCCCTGTCCTGTCCGTCCCCGGATGTCTCCGCAGCCGTTCTCTGTCCTCCGTCCTGTCCTGTGGCGGCGCCTCCCCTGCCGGCACAGCCTTCCAGAAAAAGCATGATCCCGATCAGCAGGAACACCATCCATTGTCTGTATCTTTTCTTCATAATCATACCACCCTCCTGTTTTCCGTTCTTTACCTGTCAGCGCACAAACTTTTCAATCTGTATCTGATCCGCATGGAGCGTTGTTCCGTCATCTCCATAACTGCCCCATACAAGTACCATGCTATCTTTTGAGAGATCTTCTGCAGAAGCATCAGCGTCTTCGTATCTTTCCCCGTTGCCATAGATCGTCCGAATGTATATATCTGTATCCTCGTCATAAATGACTGTAACATGATCAAAATCGGAATCATCTCCATCAGGTCCCGGAGACGCTATCATCAGCACGCCTTCATCCAGTTCTTCCGTTATGGCAGCCACTACCGTGAACTGCCCGTCTCCCAGCTCTTTGATATCCCCGACCAGATCTTCGTCCCCTTCTTTTCTTGAAACCGACCTGCTGCTATCCATCCCTGCATCAGAATCTGATGGTCCACTTGAAGGTTCTGCCTGCTCTGTACCTTCCGTATCCTCCGGTGAAACGGGTGCAGGGCTCTCATCAGGGACTTCCGAAGTTCCCTGCTCTGTTACCTGTCCGGAATCTGCTGCTTTTGAAGAATCCCCGCAGCCGCTGGTTCCTAAAATCATCATACCTGATATTCCAAGCAAAATCATCTGTTTCCATAATCGTTTTCTCATTCTGTTACCTCCTCATCTTGTCACGATATAAGAGCATCATAACAGACATTTCTCTAAATTCTCTCTAAATCCGGTTTTCCGAATCTTCCATTGAGGCTTTACCGGTTTTATGGTAAACTGGGGATAATGAATGAAGAAAGGAGAATTCTCATGCCATTACCACAAGAACCTTCTTATACATCTGATGATTACTGGAATCTTCCGGATGGGCAGAGAGCAGAACTGATCGACGGAAAGCTTTATTTTATGGCTCCGCCCAATTTTCTGCATCAGAAGCTTGTTATGGAGCTTGCCGGAACGATCAGAGAATATATTAAGTCTCATAAAGGAACCTGTGAAGTTCTCCCAGCTCCCTTTGCCGTCAATCTGGACGCAAAGGATAACAACTGGCTCGAACCGGATATCTCTGTCATCTGCGATAAAAGCAGGCTGGATGACCATGGATGCAACGGAGCCCCTGACTGGATACTGGAGATTGTATCTCCTTCCAGCCGAAAGCATGATTATTCTACCAAAAATGCACTTTATACCGAAGCCGGTGTCCGGGAATACTGGATTGTAGACCCGGCAAAAGAACGGATCACCGTCTATTATTATGAAGAAGATGTGGCACCTGAGCTTTATACGTTCGACATGCCTGTCCCCTGCAGAATCTTTCCGGAGCTGAAGATCACAGTCCGGAATCTGCTTGCATAAGGACTTTTAGAGATATTTTAAAGATTTCCATGATAAAATCAAAGTAGAATAGATTTTTGAAAAGATATAAAATCGAAAATATATAAGAAAACAGTGATGAGC
>CAMWMT010000070.1 GCA_947175375.1 uncultured Clostridiaceae bacterium
TACTAAAGCCAAAAACTGTCAGAAGCGCCAGCGCGATACATACCAGGCCTTCACCTGCGATCATACCCGCACAGAACAGGGTTCCGTCTGTAGCCTGGCGCTCCTTCGTCTTCTCATCCACATTTTTCCTGCCATCCATCAGCATACGGACCACACCGCCGATCATGATCGTCGCGTTCAGATAGATCGGAAGATACAGGCCAATGGCAAAAGGCATGACCGGAATCTGCAGGATTTCCAGACCGAGAGCCAGGAACACACCAATAAATACCAGATTCCACGGCAGATTGCCGCCCATGATTCCTTCTACGATCATCTTCATCAGTGTAGCCTGAGGCGCCGGAACTTCCGCACCGCCGTAACCATATGCTGTATTCAGAAGATACAGAACGCCGCCGATCGCCAGACCGGAAGCCACGACACCGATTAACTCACCGATCTGCTGTTTCTTAGGTGTTGCACCAAGCAGGAAACCCGTCTTCAGATCCTGAGATGTATCGCCTGCAATAGCAGCCACGATACAGATGACAGAACCGATGGCAATCGCACCCGTCATACCTGTAATACTGCTGTCACCAGAAGCCTTGATGGCGATAGTCGCGATCAGAAGGGTTGCGATCGCCATACCGGAGACCGGGTTATTGGAGCTTCCGATGAGTCCCACCATACGGGAAGAAACTGTCGCGAAGAAAAATCCAAAAATAACGATAATCACTGCGCCAAGAAGATTTACCGGAATCGCCGGAACCAGCCAGATGATCAGGATCATGATCGCAATACCGATCAGAACGATATTCATCGGAAGATCCTGCGCTGTTCTCGCACTGCTGGTACTTCTGCTGCCTTTCATGCTCTTCATGGAATCACGGAAAGTCGTGATGATCAGCGGAAGAGATTTGATCAGAGAGATGATACCACCAGTTGCGATAGCGCCGGCTCCGATATATCTCACATAAGAACTCCAGATAGCAGAACCGCCGCCTCCGGCATAGAGTTCCCCGATCGTCACCCCTGCAGCAGCCGGATACATCCAGGTATCCGCACCGAACAGGCAGATCAGCGGAATCAGCAACATCCAGCCGACCAGGGATCCCACAAACATAAAGGAAGCGATCTTAGGCCCGACAATATAGCCTACGCCCAACAGCGCCGGGTAGACTTCCATGCCAAGCTCGCCTTTAAAGGATTTAAATTCTGCAGCCACATCTGCAGGAACCACCTTGATGCCGTCCACTACCAGTTTAAAAAGCGCTGCAAGCCCCATGCCACTGAAAACGGTAGAAGCATTGGCTCCGCCTTCCTCTCCTGCAAGAAGGACTTCCGCACATGCGGTTCCCTCCGGATAGAGAAGCGTCGCATGTTCTTTCACGATCAATGCATTCCGAAGAGGTATCATAAACAGGACACCGAGGATACCACCGCACAACGCGATCAGGGTGATCTCCACAAGGCTCGGCATATCGCACAGCCCCTCTTCTGCCCACAGAAACAGCGCAGGCATGGTAAAGATTGCGCCTGCTGCCAGAGACTCACCTGCAGAACCGGTGGTCTGCACCATATTGCTCTCCAGGATGGAATTCTTCTTCATGATCACACGGATCACACCCATGGAGATAACGGCCGCTGGTATGGATGCCGATACGGTCATACCCACACGCAGGCCCAGATAGGCGTTAGCCGCACCAAACACGATCGCCAGAATAATACCCATGACAATCGAAGTGACTGTAAATTCCGGCGTGATCTTTTCCGCAGGAACATACGGTTTGAACTCATTGTTTTCGTTCATATTCTTATTCTCCCTTTCATAATATTTTCACCGGGTCGCATTATCATGCGCTTCATCGGCAATATAGACTATATTATACAAAATATACGCGCTTTTTACAAGAATACTTTTTGCATTGCCATACGAACTCACCTCTGGAAACAGTTCCATGTCCAATTATCCGTATTTTAGACCCAATTGTCCGAAGGCAATAGAAATACTATATGAAAATTGATAAAATGGTTTTTATTTGTAACGGAAAAGCAAAAAACACAGGAGGAAAAGACAAACATGCAAAACTCAAGAAAAAACAGTATTTCCCGCCGTGATTTCCTGAAAGGAACCGCAGCCGGAGCATTAAGCCTTGCAACTGTTGGAGTGCTGAATGCCTGCAATGCCGGCAGCAATAACGCCGTTGCTGACACTGCTCCGGCGGCAGCGCCTGCATCAGCACCGGCAGCGACTGACACTACAGGAACTGCTACATCCGGCACTTATATTCCCGGCACTTACAGCGCTTCAGCAAAGGGAATGGGCATGGTAACTGTGACAATGACCTTTGATGAGGAAAGCATCACGGATGTCCAGATTGATGTATCCAATGAGACCCCGGACATCGGAGGAAAATACGGAGAAGATCTGGCAGAAAAGATTATGACCGCCCAGAGCGCTGACATCGACATCATCAGTGGCGCTACCATGACTTCTTCGGCAGTCAAAGAAGCGGCTGCAGACTGTATTGCCCAGGCAAAAGGAACAGCCGCAGCTCCCGCAGGCGAATCCGCTGCAGCTCCTGCCGCAGCCGGAGTCAGGCCGTTTGGTTATATGTGCGATGAAGACTGGCTGGGAGAAGCACCGCAGATTGACGACTCTGAGATCACCGAGACATATACAGCGGATGTTGTCGTGATTGGAGGCGGCCATGCAGGAACACAGGCTGCCCTGGCAGCGGCACAACAAGGAGTATCTGTAGCAGTCATCGAAAAACACAATGACGGTGAGATCATCTATCGCGGGGATGATATCTGTTCCTACAATTCTGAACTTCTTAAGAGCTGGGGATTCGGTCCCTATGATTTGGAAGCCATTGTGAATGAATATGTACGCCGCGCAAACGGTCGCTGCAACACCGATGTTATCCGCGCTTTTGTATACAATTCAGGAGAAATGATGGACAACATCGCCTCTCTGGTCCCGGATACTTCCAGTGTACTTGATTATGAAGGCGGACAGTGCATTATCCAGATCGGTTACGGCCTGACAGATGGATCCTATTATCCGGTGGAATCGGAAGGCTACTATGCATGGGCATCCACCTTCCAGACGATTGGAACCGTGAATGAGAAGCCAGTCGGCAAAAAAGGACTGACAGGACTCAGCCGACTCAGCGAGCTGGAGACATACTGCCGGGACGCGGCAGAAGATCTGGGCGCTACATGGTACTGCGGACACGCATCGGTTGTACTGACGCAGGACGATAACGGAGCAGTTACCGGTGTCATCGCTCAGGATTCCGACGGAAATTATGTGAAATTCCAGGCGAACAAGGCAGTCATTCTTGCCACCGGCGATTTTGGCGCCAATACAGATATGGTATGGGAGCTTTGCTCAGAAGTTGCTGAATATGCAGAGCGTGTCGGTTCACCAAGAGAAAATGTCGGAGGTATGACAGACTGTGACGGAAGCGGACATAAGCAGGGATGCTGGGCAGGTGGAATGATCGAAACACATCCGCGGCCAATCGCAGTCAATTGCCCGATGCTGGGATTTGGTCCCTGGGGAACTGCTCCATGTCTGTGGGTAAACTGTAAAGGCGAGCGTTTCATGAATGAAGCAATGTCAGGCCTGGCTTTGGTACAGTCATTGCATCAGCCAATGCCTGAACTGGGCACCAGCGCGAACTTCGCAGTCATGGATTCAAAATATATGCAGTATATCCAGCTGGCAGGACTTGACCACGGCGCTCCCAACTGGGGATACCAGGAAGGCATGGATCTGTTCCAGGCAGACATGGAAGCATTGGACCTGTCTGTTGGTTCGGGCGATGTGACCGGACTGGAGATTGCCAACAAATCCATGCACATGATGTCAACCGTATACATAGGGAACACCCTGGAAGAAGCACTCAAAAATGCAGGACTTTCTGATGAGGTAATAAAGACCACCGTTGCTACCGTTGAGCGTTATAATGAGCTTTGTGAAGCCGGTGACGATGTAGATTACTGTAAATCCGCCAAATTCATGCTTCCGATCAATGAAGGACCGTTCTACGTCTCCATGCAGAGTACATCAAATCTGTACAACTGCGGTCTGAATACCATTACCGGATTAGTGGTAAATGGAAATATGCAGGTACTCAACGCAGATCGTTCTGAAGTCATCCCTGGCTTATATGCGGTCGGCAACTGCATGGGACAGCGTTATGGCAATGCTTACAGTTGTCCGTCTGCAGGCAATAACATGGGCAGTGCGATGACCACAGGTCGTGTTGCAGGAAAGCACGCGGCATCTCTGTAGTTTAGATATCTTGTCGGAGGAATGAATCTATGCCAAATTCAATGAGTGAAGCTGAACAGGAATTACTTTCCCTCTATACCCAAAAAGCCTATGAAGCCTATCAGTCCGGAAACATGAAACAGACGGAACATTATGCCGCCAAAATAGCAAGGCTGCAGCCGGGAAACGGACACTCCGTCTTCCTAAGAGGCGCTGTTACAGGCCGGGTAGCACGTCCCGGAAAAGAAATGCAGAATATAAAAGCAGCAATTCAGATCTGGATACCGTTGGTCGAATCTCTGGAAGGGGAGACACTGGAACTAATGAAAGCGGCTGTCGATGAAGCCTTTTCTGTCATAACTTTTATTCCAGTAGAACTCAGCGCCAGAAAATGGGACGCATATCTGAATAAACAGACGGCTGAGGAACTGGCTGAGGTGTTGAATTCCCTGATGGAACTGGATGATTTCTACAGCGCAAGCGCCGACACCAGAACAGCTTATTCATGGATTCATTCTCTGTTCCGGAAAAACTATGTATTCTGGATAGATGAGGTATTGGGAATAAACAAACCCATCCCTGTCGGACCAGATTCTGCGGCTGTGAAAGCTTACTATTCTGTATTATCTGCCATTCACAAAATGGCGGAGCGTATGGAGATCAAGTGTGAAGCCGACACTGTAATCCGGGACCGGGCGTTCAAGGCACTGGAACGATACAAAAAGCTTAATGGAGCGTCTCAGGAACTTCCGGCAAGACAGAAAGAATAAAAAGATACGAATTTAAAGGGGGTGTTGCAAAATGCTCTTTGTCCGTGTATTCAGCACTCGTATGGAATGGGGCGTTGCTGAGCGCATGGACAGGATTACATTTTGCAACACTCCCCTTTAAAAATGTATGCAAATCTTTTGCCAACAAAACTCCTTTCTGTTTTTAAACAGAATATGCTATACTGTTTTAAGGCAGCCTGGTTTTGATGGTAATTTCCATATTTTATAAAGTCTGCAGTGTTTCCTGCGATAGTTGAACCGTAAACAAAGGATAATGAAATCAGGAGAAAATGATGATCCGAATAGCCATTGTAGAGGATGAAGCGGCTGACCAGAAAAAGCTGCAGGATATGGTCAAAAAATATCTGACAGAAAAGAACCTGAAAGCAGAACTGTTTCTTTTTTCAGACGGGACAGAATTCCTGGATGGATATCCGCAAAAACTTGATATTGCCTTTCTGGACATTGAGCTGAAACAGATGGATGGAATCCGCGCTGCCCACAAGGTTCGGGAATTCGATGACCGGGTCCAGCTGCTGTTTGTCACAAATATGGTCCAGTTCGCGCTGGAAGGATACGCGGTAGACGCGGCTGATTTTATTGTGAAACCAATCTCTTACCGCACCTTTGCGCCCCGTATGGATAAGATCCTGAAAAAACTGGAACATACTCGTACCCGCTTTCTTCTGGTCAAACAAGGAAAAGAAACTGTCTGCTATAGAATACAGGATATCACCTATGTAGAATCTCTCAACAAAAAGACGATCATACACAGAAAAGAGGAAGCGCCCATATACTGCACCGAACCACTCTATGTTCTGGAAAAAAAGCTGGAGCCAGAACCATTTTTCCGCTGCCATAACGCATTTCTGGTAAATCTGGATTACATTCAGTCTTTAAACGCTGACAGTGTTACTGTGCAGGAAAACCGGATACCGGTCAGCAAACACCGCAAAAAAGATTTTATGAATGCCCTGGCTAACTACCGTGGGAGGATGCTGTAATGGAAGGATTATGGGAACATGTCTATAATAATGGGCAGTGGTTCTGGATGCTCCCGTCTGTAGCCATACTGATGGGGCTCTTTGAAGGATGCCTTTTTCTCTGGTTCATTCATCCGCTGGAAGAGAGATATCAAGACTTAAGAGTCCACTTTTCCCTGGAAATTCTTTTTCTGGGATTATGTGTTTTTATTCAATTCCAGTATTTTCAGGTCGTAGTACATTGTCTCGCTTTTTTGACACTGTGGATCTGCTACATCCTTCTGGCATCCACCAACAACTGGAAAAACGCGCTTTTTATCAGCAGTGTCTGCTGTCTGGCCAGCGAACAGGCAAAGCTTCTGATCAAGGATGGACTGGCAGCCGGGCTGCTCGCTTTTTTGATGCCTGATCTGTCGGAAGGAATCTATAATGGAATCCTCCTGATCCTCTATCTTCTTTCTTTATGTATTGCTGCCTTTCTTATGAGAAAGCGGATCCTGCGCCATGACCGTCAGGGAATGACAACCTCACAGACGATCTGCCTGACTTTTCCTCTGGTATTGTACCTGTTTGTGCGCAACCTGCAGTTTTTCTATATGGGCGGTGACGATTATCTGTGGATCCAGTTGCAGCTGATCCAGATCGCCAGCGCTTTTTTCGCCTTGATCATTATCATTACTACTGAAAACGCTTTATCTGTGGAACAGGAACGCAACGAACTGCTCAAGATGGAGATGCTTCTGAGACAGCAGCAGCAACAGTATCTGGTGCGTAAGGAAACGATCGATGCCATCAACCACAAATATCATGACCTGAAACACTATCTAGCAGGAATCGAAGCCCTGAGTCTGAAAGAAGCCCAGGACTATGTGCAGGCGATCCGTCGGGAGATTGAGCCATATGAACGTTGCCAGGAGACCGGCAGCGAGATTCTGGATATTCTTCTGACAGATCGAATGCAGGAATGTCAGGAAAAAAATATTCGTCTGATCCCCTTTATAGACGGAAGGAACCTGGATTTTATCAACAGCCTGGACTTGTGTGCCATCTTCGGCAATGCCATGGATAACGCCATAGAAGCGGTACAACGCCTAGAAGACTATGAACTCAGAGAGATTAATATTAAAGCAGGAATATCAAACGGCTTGGCTGTCATGCGCTTTCATAATTTTTTCGATGGACAGCTAAAACAAAAAGGTCATAAACTCCTGACACAGAAAAACAACAGCCGCAACCACGGATATGGGCTGGAAAATATCCGGCGTATTGCCGAAAAATATGGAGGAACGGCCGCCTGTGAGATACAGGGGCAGGAATTCACACTAAATATTGTGATTCCCCTGCCGTCAGATAACAGGCAGTGAAGGAAGAATGTGAAAAAAGGGATTCCTGCACACAGGAACCCCTTTTTCAGAAAAGAGTATTTATGTAAAATATATGGGATTACGCCTTGGAAGCTGCGTGTTTGCCAGCCAGCATACCAAAGGTATAGCAGCGTCCCAGAGACAGTCCTGTCTGATGGAACGGATAATCATTTCCGCCATAGAACGGTCCGCCCAGATTGCCTACACAGTACAGTCCGTCGATGACTTCTCCATCTGCGTTCAGTGCCTGTCCGTTTTCATTGATCACGACACCTGAGCATACGGCAGAGACACGGATATGCTTGCGCACGCCCCAGAAAGGACCAGTCTTGATCGGATGCAGGTATTTGGCAGGTTTTCCGAAGTCGGAATCTGTACCGGCAGCGCACATCTCATTGTAACGCTCTACGGTAGCAAGCAGTGCATCAGCCGGAATTTCCAGCTCTGCCGCCAGTTCCTCCAGTGTATCACAGCAGTGGCTGTCGATCAGATGCGTGAATACGCCCTGAGGATCTTCTACTGCACCCGGAATATATTTCTGCATGGCAGCAGCGGGAACCATGCCGCTGACGAATTCGTCTGCAGGCCATTTTTCATAATCACTGTCATAAATCGTGCAGTACCATCCTTTGGATCCGTCCGGATGATTTGCATCCACGTTGCTTCCGTTGAACGTACCCTGGAATTTCAGGATATTGCCCATGTATACAAAGCCTGTATACTCGTTGGTGAAACGCTCTCCTTTCATGTTGACATACAGAAAAGGCTCTTCATACATCAGACCGGAGTCAAAATCATGCATCATCTTGGTATGGCCCAGGTTCTCCATCTTTCCGCCGACACTTAACGCCATCACATGGCCGTCACCAGTCTTATGGTACTGTTTCTTATCGAAATCAGCAATATCCGGACACCACCGGTTCACCATAGCATCGTTGTTCATATAATCACCAGTTGCAAGAATCACACCTTTTGCCGCATTGAACTGAATATATTTACCGTCTGCGTTTTTCGCAATCACACCGGTAACTTTACCGCCTTCTGATACAAGCTGTACCGCCGGGGTATTGTAGAAGACCTCCAGATTCGAACATTTGGAAGCCACATTGTCCAGGGCCAGCTGCAGGACATTTCCTACATTCTGAGGCTTAGGCCCGATCCACGGCGCCATAAAGTAACAATGGTCATCGCCGTAATCATAACTGTCCATACGATCCGACCACATGCCGGTCAAATCCTCGCTGGTGCTCATATAAGCGAACACACCATTACCGTTATTCAGTAATTCACTGCAGTTTGCGTTATCATCCACTTTGCTGCCGTCACCATATTCCGTCTCTTCCGTCAGTCCGGCGCGGTTCAGATACCACATCAGAGCTTCCTCGGAATGATCTGCATAAGCCTGCAGAAGACGGGTATCCGCACGCCAGTCGTCCAGGCCATTCGTATGATGGATCCACTTCTGGACGCCAGCCTCTGTTGATCTGGATTTGATGATTGCGGAACCACAGTTGCCCTGAGATACGACGCTGGCATCTTTCTGCAGTAAGGCTACTTTAACACCAGCTTCAGCAGCAAACCCGGCAGCAGGAACACCGGCAGCACCGGCGCCGACAACGACGACATCATAGTCGGCCACTTCGTCTGGAGTAACAGCCCCCAGTTCACAATCCGAACCCTCAACCTCTTCCGCAGTCAGCCCTTCCGGAACTTCGTAATCAGAAGAAGCAGCTGAACCG
>CAMWMT010000071.1 GCA_947175375.1 uncultured Clostridiaceae bacterium
TTTTTCTTCATTATTAGGTCCTCCCATAAGTAATATAATATGTACATGACTCATTATCTAATAAAACCAAAAGAATGTCAAGAATATTTGTCATTTTTCACAAATTTCATAATATTTACATATTCTCATCAGATTACTGTTCCCTCTGTCTCCATCCTTTCCTTATCTTCTCTTCCAGTTCTTCCAGAGTTCTCACTCCGCTCAGAGCGTCAAACTCCTCCACGCAGGAAGCTCCCTCTGCTGCTGCGAGGCTGACACACTCCCGAACCGGATATCCTTTCAGACAGGCAAAGAGAAATGCCGCAATGCTGGAGTCACCTGCTCCGGTCCCGGAACGTACTCTCTCTGGCACATAGCTTTTTTGAAAACCTTCCTGACTGCTCCATTCAGTTACATTCAGTCCTGCTGACTTTGGTATACGGTCGATCACTTCCCCTGTTCCCGTGCAGTAATACATTCCGGAAACGCCACATTTGATCAGTAGAATCTTTGCTCCCAGCTCCATGGCCTCTCTGGCCAGCGGCCGGATATCTTCTTCCACCCGGAGAATCTCCGTTACATCCCCTCCATCTGCCCGTCTCATCCACTCTTCATATCTTTCCCTGTCCAGCATATAGCACAGCTCCTCTGCACTGGGAACGAAGAAATCCACTCAGGGAAGTATTCTCTTAAGAAGCCGCTTCCAGTCCGTCTTCGCTGCGTCGGATTCTGCATCCACTGCCGCCAGGTCCAGCGAGACCGCGATCCCTTTTTCCCGTATCCGTTTCAGAAGTCTCAGAAGCTCTGTCCCGTCATCCAGATACATCTGCCTCATAAGCGGTGGATAACCGAAATGAAACAACGCTGCATCTGAAAATACAGAATCCGGAATGTCATCTGCGTAAAAACTGTCATTTGCTCCCGGATCATGCAGGAAGATCCGGTCTACCCCCGGAGGCGCGATCACAATCGTATAGGAAGTAGAAGTCCTGCCATCCACCAGTATATCCTGATCCGCATCATACTTCCTCATGATCCCGCGCACCACTTCTCCAAACGCATCCTGTCCGACTTTTCCGATCAGGCGCACCTCCGCTCCCAGCTTCTTTAATGCCAGACCAGTATTCGCCACCACGCCTCCCGTATGGACGGTCGCCGGATTCATATGGATCAGCTTTCCCGGAGTCAGATACTCCGACAGCTGTCCACTCTTTCCTTCTGGAAATACTGGCGTAATATCCACGCAGAGATGTCCTGCAACCACGATCTTTTTGCCCATAATCATTCCCCTTTTCTTCCAAAATAACATATCATTTGCCAAAACCACATCTTTTATGATACTATGTCACCAACTGAAGCGGCGCGGAAGTTGATGACCTGCGCGAGCATCAGCGAGCTTCCTTATAACTTAATAATAATACAGAAGAAAAAAAATTCAAGAGATTGCTACACGAAAGTAGTCTGAATCTATGACAACTGTACGCCTGGGAAAAACCGGAATCACCGTCAACAAGAACGGTTTCGGCGCCCTCCCCATCCAAAGAATCCCCAAAGATGATGCCGTTCGCCTGCTGCACAAAGCCTTCGACGGCGGGATACGCTTCTACGACACTGCACGTCTATATACGGACAGTTAAGAAAAATTAGGCGCTGCCTTTTCGGACCGCCGGAACCAGATTTATATATCTTCCAAAACCGGAGCAACGACTGCACAAGGGCTCTGGAAGGATCTGGAGACTACTCTTCGCAACCTGAAAACGGATCATCTGGATATCTACCAGTTCCACAATCCTGCCTTTTGTCCAAAGCCCGGAGACGAGAGCGGACTTTATGACGCAGCTTTAGAAGCAAAGAAAAAAGGCATGATCCTGCACATCGGTATTACCAATCATCGTCTGAACGTGGCACAGGAGGCCATTGACAGCGGTCTCTATGAAACTCTGCAGTTTCCGTTCTGCTACCTGTCCGGCGAACCGGAGCTTAAACTTCTGGAGGGCTGCAAAAAGCAGGACATGGGATTTCTGTCCATGAAAGCGCTGTCCGGCGGCCTTATCACCAATGCTGCCGCTGCTTATGCATTCCAGGCACAGTTTCCGGAGACACTGCCGCTGTGGGGTATCCAGAGAGAGGAAGAACTGGATCAGTTCCTTTCCTTTGTGACCAATCCGCCATCCATGAACGAAGAACTCTCTGCCATTATCGAAAAAGACAGGGGAGAACTTCTGGGCGAATTCTGCCGGGGCTGCGGCTACTGTATGCCTTGTGCGGCCGGCATTGAGATCAATAACTGCGCCCGCATGTCCCTGCTCCTGCGTCGTTCTCCCTATGCACCCTATCTCACGCCGGAGTGGCAGGAGAAGATGCGGAAGATCGAAGACTGTAAACATTGTGACGCGTGTAAGAAAAAATGTCCTTATGGGCTGGATACCCCAGAGCTTCTGAAACGGAATTACGAGGATTATAAGGAGATCCTGGCGGGAAAAGCATTCTGATACTTACATCACAACAGCCAAAGGAAACGCAAAGAAACAGGGTTGTCGGAAAATGCAGCACTGGCTGTATGATAAGCGCTTGTATGGAGTGTATCGAACAGTGAATCGGTTTTGTCCGTCTCACTCGGACTCAACTGTCCGTTTGAGACGGACAAAACCGATTCACTGTCCGCTCCAATCCACACAGCGCTGCTTATCATACAGCCAGTGCTGAGATTCACGACAGCTTATTTTTTATTGCCAAAAAAGAACATATGAATACCGTACCGCTCAATACGATCATTCCCACAAATCCCATGATGGAACCATAGAACATATCCAGCAGGCTGCTGTCCTCCAAAAACAGGACAAACAGGTTAGCTGCCATATGACCCGCGATTGGGACCAGGATCCTCTGGCTGTGCTCCATCAGCCAGGCAAAAAATAATCCTACCAGAAATGCATAGACTCCCTGCACCAAATTTCCATGAAAAATCCCGAATACCAGCGCGCTCCAGAACATGGCGGTGCCTACCCGCATCATGGAACGGAACCTCTGATACAGAAGCCCCCGCATCACCAGCTCTTCTACTGCAGGTCCAAAAAATCCGACACTCATAATCCTGATCCAGATATTTCCGCTGTACAGCGTCTCACTCACTTCTTCATAGCTGTCTGACCACTGTGCCAGCGGCAGGAGGCTGATGAGTCCGTTACAGAACAATGCCAGCGCAGCACCTGAGATGATCGTCCACAGGAGCATCCCCTCAGTAAGCGGAAACCAGTCCTCATTCCAGCCGGCCCGCTTCTTCTTCTGCACATCACGAAAATACAGCCAGGCAAAAAGCGGAATCGCCAGCACCATGGACAAAAGAAGGATCGTCATGGTATGCTCCGCCGCACGGTCCAGAATATACTGCTCCACATCATCCGGATGCCCTGTATCAAGAAGCAGCGTTGATACAGCGAGCACGACCGCATAGATCCCGCCTGCCGCAGTCTGTATACAGGTGTATGCCAGCACCGGATACACCCCTCCCCAGATACCGCCCAGCGTTACCCTTCTTCTGCGTTCCATTATGCTCTACATCCTTTCCGGCGCTTCAAAGCCCAGTACATCGATACAGGCTTCCAGCACCCTCCTGGTCAGTACTAGAAGCTGAATCCGGCTGTTTCTCTGCGCTGGGTCTTCGGTACCAAGAATACTGGTCTCATGGTAAAATTTATTAAATGCATTTGCCAGGTCATAGATATACGCACAGATCTTGTGCGGTGCAAGTTCTCCACAGGCAGTCTCCATCACACTGTTGAATCTGGTCAGCTCCAGCATCAATGCCTTTTCACTTTCGTTGCCGTATGCCGTAATCGGGAAGCCCTCTGCGCATCCGCCTGTTTCCTCATATTTCTTCAGGATCGATTTAATCCGGACAATTGTATACAGGATATATGGCCCTGTATTTCCCTCCGAAGAGGTAAAACGTTCTACATCGAAGATATAATCCTTCGACGCCTGGTTGGACAGGTCTCCATATTTTACCGCGGACAGTCCCACCACCTTTGCGATCTCCTTGGCTTCTTCTTCACTCATAGGACGGCTTTCCTGAATCTTCTTCAGCATCTCTTCATTGATATCCGTCAGAAGATATTCCAGACGCATGACTCCTCCGTCACGGGTCTTAAATGGCTTGCCGTCCTTGCCGTTCATGGTTCCAAAGCCTAGAAACTTTAATTTCGTATCCTCATTTATCAGTCCACATTTCCTTGCACAGCGGAACACCTGGACAAAATGCATCTCCTGGCGTTTATCTACCACGTATATGATCTCATCCGGCTGATACAGCTTCATCCGCTCTACGATCGTCGCCAGGTCCGTCGTCGTATAGAGGGAAGCTCCGTCAGATTTTAAGAGCATACAGGGCGGAACCTCTTTCGTATCCGTCTCTTCTTTGATATCCACGACCAGCGCGCCATCACTCATATGGGCATATCCCTGATCCTTCATCTTCTGTACCATATCCGGAATATAGGGCTGCGCATCCGACTCGCCCTTCCACAGATCAAACTCCACGTTCAGATTCGCATAATTTTTCTTCAGATCGGTCACGGAAATGTTCAGAATATGTTTTAACAGGGCCTGATAACCCTTACGTCCCTGCTGCAGCTCAAATGTAGCCTGCATGGCAGCTTCCTTATAGTCCGCATCTTCTTTGGACTTTGCGCTGGCTGTCGGATAAATCTCTTCCAGTTCTGCGATCGTAAAAGGCGCCTCCTCTGGATACTCTCCCTGGTAATCTTCATCAAAATAAAGAAGATCCGGTTTACGGCTCTTTAATTCCATCATGATCAGCCCCATCTGCAGACCCCAGTCTCCCAGATGTACGTCACCGATCACTTTATGACCAGCAAATCGCAGAATTCTCTTGATGCTTTCACCAATGATCGCAGAACGCAGATGCCCCACATGCAGCGGTTTCGCCACATTGGGCCCGCCATAATCGATCATGATCGTCTTTGGCTGTCCTGCCTTCTCATATCCCAGGCGGCTGTCTCCATACATTCCGTTAAGATAATCACTCAGAAAATCCGCACTGATCTTCAGATTGATAAATCCCGGCTTCACTGCCTGTACTTCTTCAAATAATTCAGAACCTGCCAGCGCTTCCACCACACCATCTGCGATCATGATCGGTGCCTTATGATACTCCTTTGCCGCTGCCATGGCCCCATTGCACTGATATTCACACAGATCCGGGCGGTTCGACAGTGTTACACCTGCATATTTTTCATCATATCCTGCCGTCTGAAAGGCTTTCTCCATCTCTTTTGTAATGAGCTCCAGTATCTTTTTCATAATTCTTCCTCCTTCTCCCGTACAGTCCGCCGGACTACACTGCCCGCGGCATATTCCATTTAAAATGGTATGCCAGCATCCGTACGACTGTTACAATCACAGCTCCGATAAACATGGCATACTCTTTTCTGATACACAACAACAGATAATCATAACATGCCGCACCAAAAAGCGATGCGCATGCATAAATATGTTTTCTTAATATGGCAGGTGTCAGCCCAGCAAAGATATCTCTGAGCATTCCACCACCGACCCCTGTCAGCATTCCGAGAAATATGACAAACTTATGACACCCTCCATAACCTGCTTCGATCGCCACATTCACTCCCAGAACAGTAAATAATCCCAGTCCAATGGCATCTGTAAAATTCAGGATCCATTGAAACAACCCATCCGGAAGATGCGGGATTATATGCTGATTCCAGTGAATCGCAAGAAATGTATAAAAAGATGCCAAAAGACCCACCGGAATCACCATCGGGCTTACAAACATGGACGGCGGCACGATCCCAAGAACCGCATCCCGTATAAAACCGCCGCCTGACGCCGTCACAAGCCCCAGAAACAGAACACCAAACAGGTCCATCTTCCGGTCAATGGCCAACATGGCACCGGATATAGAAAAGGCGATCGTTCCCAGGACCTCTATGATCAGTTGTATGTTCATGACTGCCTCCTCTGAATGCAGACATCATCCACATACATGGAACCACTGCGTAACATGATTAAAAGCATAATCCAGTATAGAAAAAATGCAGGAGTTTGTCAAGTTTGCCAGTGGTTCCTTCCTGTTTTCCATCCTTTGACTTTTTTGCGTCCATCCACTATACTGATGTATTGTAAATTGGGGCTATCGGGAAATGCAGTTCCGGCTGAGTTTCCCGACAGCCCCAGGAACCATACAGCACACTGGATCAAACAAAGGAGAGGATCACCATGTTAAAGATAGGCTCCCATGTGGGAATGAATGGAAAAAAGATGATGCTGGGCTCTGTGGAAGAAGCTCTTTCCTATCACGCGAACACGTTTATGCTCTACACCGGGGCACCCCAGAATACCAGACGCAAAGAAATCAGCGAACTGAACATCGAAGCTGCCCAGGCGCTGATGAAAGAAAAAGGAATCACGGAATTCATTGTACATGCTCCCTATATCATCAATCTGGCCAACACGGTAAAGCCGGAGACCTACGAGCTCGCTGTCCGTTTTCTGAGACTGGAACTGGCCCGTGCTTCTGCCATGGGAAGCCATATCCTCGTCGTACATCCAGGCGCGCATGTGGGCGCCGGCACAGAAGCGGGCATTGCCTCCATTGTAAAGGGGCTGAACGAAGTATTAACCGATAACAGCGACTGTATCATCGCACTGGAGACCATGGCCGGGAAAGGCTCCGAGATCGGCCGGACCTTCGAAGAACTCGCCATGATCTATGACGGCGTAGTAAAAAAAGACCGCCTGCGGGTCTGCTTTGACACCTGCCATACCCACGACAGCGGTTATGATATCGTAAATGACCTGGATGGAGTCCTGAAGCGCTTTAACCAAGTTCTCGGAAAAGACCAGATCGCAGTTTTCCATATCAATGACAGCAAAAATCCCTGTGGTGCAGGCAAGGACCGGCATGAGAATCTGGGAAAAGGGCAAATTGGTTTTGACGCTCTAAACCGCATCGTACACCATCCGGATTTTGCGGACATCCCAAAGATTCTGGAGACACCCTGGATCCCTGTGGGCGACGATCCCAAAAATACAAGGGCTCCTTATAAGGAAGAGATCGCCATGCTTCGGGAGCATGCACCTGCATAATACTGTCTACAGCATATTTACATCTATGTCAAATCCGGACACAGGGACAGGGGATGTTGCAAAATGTAATCCTGTCCATGTGCTCAGCCCGCTTCATTCCATATGAGTGCTGAACACACGGACAAAGAGCATTTTGCAACACCCCCGTTTTGATCCGGATTCTTCTTTGCTCATCGTTTCTCCGGCAGCTGTGCCAGAATAATCGCAGCAAACATCAGCACACAACCAAACAGCTCTTTTATGCTCAGCCTCTGTCCAAGGATCACCCAGCCCGCCAGTACGGAAAATACGGATTCCAGACTCAAAAGCAGGGAAGCTACCGTTGGATCTGCATTCTTCTGTCCAAGGATCTGAAGGGTATATGCCACCCCACAAGACATGATGCCGGCATACAGGACCGGCATCCACGCTGCCAGAATATCCGTCAGGTTCGGATTTTCCCAGATAAACATGGGCACCGCACAGACAATTCCCGCCGTCAGGAACTGAATCGCAGACATGCGGACTCCGTCCACCAGAGGTGAAAAATGGTCGATGACCAGGATATGTATGGAAAATACCAGCGCACAGAACAGAACCAGCAGATCTCCAACTCCAAGGGACAGCCTCTCTGTCATACACAGAAAATAAAGGCCTGTTACTGCGATCACCACGCACAGGATGATCAGCGGTTTTATTTTCTTACCAATGAAGATTCCCAGGATCGGAACCAGGACGATGTACATAGCTGTAATAAAGCCTGCCTTCCCCACTGTCGTGTACATAATGCCAAACTGCTGCAGGCTGCTCGCAACTGCCAGAACCACACCGCAGCAGATGCCGCCGGTCAGAAGCGTCTTCGAATCTCCTCTATCCTTCCTCCTCTGTGCCTCGCTTATCCCACTTTTTTTCTTCAACCCGTCCATTAGAAAGATCACCGGAATCAGGACGATACTGCCCATGATGCACCGAACTGAATTGAAAGTAAAAGGACCTACATATTCCATCCCCACGCTCTGTGCCACGAACGCGCAACCCCAGATCAGAGCCGTCAAAAGCAGCATGGCGTTATTTTTCATCTGTTTCATGTTCCTAATGCCTCCTCACACAAACGCAGGGGGTATTGCAAAATGCTCTTTGTCCGTGTGTTCAGCACTCGTATGGAATGGAGCTGACAGCGTTGCTGAACACACGGACAGGATTATATTTTGCAACACCCTCAGTACATGCATCTTACACCATTTTGCAGGATTTGACAATAAGAAGAGCGATTTTCAAAAACATTCAACATTGACAAATAACTTTTTTATAATTACAATATAATTATGAAGGAACTACTTTTCGAATGGGATTTTCAAAAAGACCAAATCAATCAGAAAAAACACAAAATATCATTCAATGAAGCAAAAACCGTGTTTTATGATGCGAACGCCATTATCATTGACGACCCTGATCACTCTGATGCAGAAGATCGTTTTATCATCTTAGGTTTCAGCAGACAGGCAAACCTCCTGGTCGTTTGTCATTGCTACAGAGAGTCTGATACGGTCATACGTATCATATCTGCCCGGAAAGCCACTACAAAAGAAACAGCTCAATATCATACTTTTTAAAAAGGAGGATAACAATGAGAGAAGAATATGATTTTACAAACGGCAAAAAAAATCCATATGTCAAAAAGCTCAAAAAACAGATTACGATCAACCTTGATACGGACATCATTGACTATTTCAAAGGACAGTCGGAGACTTCCGGTATCCCTTATCAGACCTTGATCAATCTCTATCTATCCGACTGTGCCGCTCAGAAAAAACAGCTGCAGGTTTCATGGAGGTAAATCCCTTTTATACCATCTCCGGACCCTAAAAGGGGGTGTCAGGAAATGCAATCCCGGCTGTCCGATACACTCCATACGAGCGCTTATCATACAGCAGGGACTGAGTTTCCCGACAGCCCCATTTCCCATATCACCCGCTCATCATCCGTAT
>CAMWMT010000072.1 GCA_947175375.1 uncultured Clostridiaceae bacterium
ATCCCACTGCCGCGCCTCCGGGGCCAGGCTCCGCTCTTCGGCATCCTCTGCGGCATCATCCTCTTCATCCTCATAGTCTCTTACGTTTCCTTCATAAGCCTCACAGTCCTCCTGGAATCTTCTTATATTTTCCTCCGAGCCTTCCAGGAACAGATCCTGAAGCAACCAGTCTTCTGCCAGAGAGGCTCCTGTCTTTTCTTTCATAACCTCCACTCCCTGACGAAAAAGAGCCGCACCGGAGCCATCCGTCATACGTACCATGCTTCTGATGTCCACGCCCTGCAGTGAGAGTCCATCGGCAGCTGCATTGTTCTCCACAAACTGCCACAAATGGCTACTCAATTCATCTGTCCTTTCCGAGCCTCCTCCAAAAGAGGTATCCAGGCAGAACAGATCATATTGCTTCAGCAAATGCGGCTCATATTCCGAAAAGAGCGAAAACATGCCCGCCTCCACCGCCTGCTCTGCCTGCTTCTTCTGATACTGTTTCTGAACAGACTGAAGGCATACCAAATACAAACCCAGAAAGACCAGAAAACACAATGCCATCCAGACGGTAAGCTGTCCCGATGCTTTTTTATACACTGCGGCTCTGAGAAACGATCTTCTCAAAAATCTCATTGACGACTCCTGTGATCTGATTCTTAAAAATGATTACCAGTCCGATCAGTACCACAATAATCAGAATGATCTCTACGACTCCCATACCACTCTCATCTTCCCAGAAATTTTTCCAGAATGCTCTTATTCTCATGTCTTTATTCCCCTTTTATTTGAGTTCCGCATCTGTCTGCAGAAGCCCCCTTTCTCTGAAAGCATTTCCGGCCGCATTCGCGTCCTCCAATCCTTCCGGGCTTCTTCAGACAGATGCTGTTTGCTTCGATCCGAGTTCCACATCTATCTGTATGATGCGCTCATACCTGAAACGATACAACCGCTGGATACATAATGATGATCAATATCGTCAGGAGCATCATCAGCATCGGCAAAAGCAGCTTGCTCTCACACTCTTCTCCCATCCGCTTCGCCAGCGCCCTCCGATTCTCAAAAGCCTCTCTTGATTCTTCTTGCAGAAGACCCGCCAGGTTTTTTGTACCTTTTCTCAGGTTCTGGCTCAGCAGAGTTCCCAGCTTCAGATAGGACGGCATACGACACCTTGTACCAAACCGTTCATAGGCCTGCGCTTCTGCCACACCGCTCTGCATCTCGCGCAGCGTGGTACGCATTTCTTCATATGCGGTATGCCTTGTGATATCCGCCGTTTCATTTTTCTCGTAGTCATCCACAATCCGTTCCCACGCTTTTCTCGTGCTGATCCCTGCTCCCATGTAGAGGCTCAGCCTGCTTACGATCTCCGGATAATCCAGCTGCATGCCCCGTTCTCTCTTCTTCCGGATCTTATCCTCCTCCTGCCGCTGTCCCACAGCCATTGCTGCCAGAGCCAGAAGTGTCAGCCCCAGTATCCATATCCAGCGATCATCTGCTGCCTGATACCAGACAATCGGTTCTCCTGCTATAGCAGCCGGAAGTTCCAGTCTGTCAGAGACTTCCTCCTGCCTTTCTGAAAGTTCATATTCCAGCATTCGAAGCTTCTGCTGCGCATCCGGATGTACAGGCGGTATGACCTGGATGCTCTGTTCCCATACAAGTTCTTCCTCTCCCAGCGTCAGGACTGCCTGAACTCTTACTGTGACAGGCTGTTTCAGCGACTCATTTTTCACCGTCCCGTCCGGATCTATATGATCCCAGGAATCCAGATACCACTGTATCCTGATCTCCGTGTCCGGAAAGGCCGACGGCATGAATACCTCCTGCCCAATATGATCAAAATCCGTATTTTCTTTCAGAAATACTGCTCCAAGTCTTTCGGAAGCAGACTGCAACTTTTCAAGAATCTCTTCCTCTTCATAAGGGATCTCCCGGACTGTCACCTGGAAAGGCAATGTCTCTCCTTCCATCTCGACCCGGACTTCCGTCCTCTGATCTCCGGTTCCGCTCTCTGGCCTGTTCAGATACTGCAGAGGTTCCCGTTCTCTCTGGCCATACAGGAAAAAGGCCAGGCTTAAAGCTCCTCCTGCCAGCGCAAGCAGGCATAATCTTGTCTTATATTTCAAACTGTACCATCCTTTTCCCAAGCAAATACGCAGAAAGATAGATCATAAGACATACCGTTGCAACAATTGTTCCGATCGGGTTATGATACAACCCTTCCAGAAATTCTCCGGAACCAATTCGCACATACAAAAGCACTGCTGCTGGCATGACTGTCATGATCCGCTGTTCATATACTTTTGCTGCAAGCAGCGTCTCGATCTCACGCCTTGTATCCATAATCTCTGCCATCTGGGACGCTGTATTTTGAATCACTGCATTCAGACTTCCGCCGCTTGTGCGTGCCGTGCAGAATACTTCTACAAAACTCTTTACTTCTTCCAGCGGATGTCTTTCGGCAAATTCACTTAAGAGCACCTCCGGCCGCTGATTATTTCCGGCCTTTGCCAGCATCCCTTTCAGTTCGTCTGTCATGATCCCTCCTTCTGGAAACATCAGCTGAAGCTCCCGGTAGGATTGTCCAAACGCATTTTCCACTGAATACCCGGCAGACAGTGAGGAAGAAAGCAGCAAAATCCACTCACGGAACATCTTTCGAAACTGTTCCTCTGCTTTCTGCGCTCTTGCTGTCCTGCATTCCCGGTTCCACAACCAGAGAAAGGGAAGCAGAAAAAAGGCAGCACGCAGAGAATCATAAAATAACCAGGAAAATATCAGAATCAGAAGAATTCCTTTAAGAAGATCCGGAAATGACTCTTTTTTCATATGCCGGAATTCCGGCACGCTGAAATTTTTCAATATTTTTCATATCTCCCGTTCTTTCCTGTACCCCGCAGATCCTGCCGGATACTTCACCGGTCTCCCGGAAGAGGAACAGTGGGTTCAATACCACCTGATCCCCCTCCATACCGGTCACTTCCGTGATTTCCAGAAGCCTGCGGCTTCTATCCCGCAGTCTTCCGAGATAAACGATCAGATCAATGCCGGAAGCAATCTGCCTCCGGATTGCCTGCAGGGGCAGTTCCATCCCCATCAGTACCATGGTTTCTAAGCGGCCAATCGTGTCCCGTGTGCTGTTGGCATGACAGGTGGAAAAGCTCCCGTCATGGCCAGTATTCAGACAGGTCAAAAGCTCAAAAGCCTCGGCTCCACGGACTTCTCCGACT
This sequence comes from uncultured Clostridiaceae bacterium, assembly GCA_947175375.1. Taxonomy (GTDB): domain Bacteria; phylum Bacillota; class Clostridia; order Lachnospirales; family Lachnospiraceae; genus Hominiventricola. Next base: position 3,219 of record CAMWMT010000072.1, read on the forward strand.
ATTAAGCGCGTCGGTCTCATGCGAAGGGCCGCCCGGATCAGATCCCGGATCGTGATCTCCTGACAGTCCTCTGCGCCGGAAGCACGCGTCTCCAGACGCACCAGATTCTCTACTTTCTGAATCTGCAATTCTACAGTATCCTCGATCACGATTACCCGTTCATCTCCGGGAATGTATTCCGAGAGCGCATTTAAGAATGTTGTCTTCCCGGATCCGGTTCCGCCTGCGATCAGGATGGAATATCCGGACCGGACTGCATCCTTTAGGAATAGTGCCTCCTCCTCGGAGAGGCTCTCCAGTTCCAGAAGCCTCTCCATGGTTACAGGGCTTTCCGGAAATCGTCGTATTGTGATGATCGGCCCGTTCACCGCTACCGGAGGAAGGACAACATGCACCCGATCGCCATTCTCCAGCCTTGCGTCCACGATAGGCTGGGATTCATTGACGACCCGATTACAGGCGCCTGTCATCTGCTGGATGATATCGAGAATCCGTTCCCTGGAATAAAAATTCTTTTCCCAGCGCATCAGTTTCCCGTTTCTCTCAAGAAAGATACCATCCATCCCGTTGACCATGATCTCGGTCACTCCCGGTTCATCCAGAAGCTCCTGAAGCACGTCCATCTTCCGAAGGGCGTGGAACAGCTCCTTTTTTAACTGACACTTCTCATTCAGTGAAAGGCGCTGCTCTTTTCCATAGGAAAGCACTACCTCATCGATCAGTTCCTGCATCTCTTCGTCCGGCACTTCCCTGCTTAAGTCCACCCGTTCGAGAATCCGATTTTTCAGTTCCAGAAATCTCCCTGATGTCTCCGATACCTGTTCCATGATACCTCCTATTCCTTCAGCAGTCCCCGGACAAAAACGCCCAGCTCCTGCTGCGGCAGCATGAAGAGGTCTTCTTCACTGTATGGTCCCATACCGCATTCTGGCAGTTCCAGCTTCTGAAGTTTTTCCAGTATATCCATTCCGTCTGACACCTGAAGATGCTTCTCCCACTGTCCAAGCCTGCCCTGCGAGATCAGATCCGGGCCGACCGGCACATAGATGCCGCTGCACTGCCTGAGAAGATCTGTCTCGTGACCTGTAAGATTGCCAAAATCCAGTATGATGACATCATATGTACTCTGTGTACGTATCAGATATAACAGGCGCTGCCACTCTTCGGCAGTGACCTGCAGAAAATCCGTATAGGATTCACAGGGAGGAATATAATCCATCCGGTCCAGCTTCTTGATCATGCTGTTCAGGCGATACAGAAACGAAGTCTTATTTTGTCTAAGGTAGTAAATAAGATCCGTCAGGTTCCAGTGACTTCCATCCAGAATCTCAGAAAATCCGGAGCATTCTTCCAGATTCAGATATAAAACATTCCGATCCTCCGCAATCGTCTGCCCTAACGTAAGAGCAAATTTATTTTTCCTGATCCCTTCCGATGGAGAATATACTCCAATTACCTTGTTATCCTTATGCGCCTGTGTATAATACTCTTCTTCGTCCTGTTCAGAATAATAGTACATGATCTCCCGAAGAATATTTTCCACAGACTGATACTTGTACACAGCCGGGAACCTGTTAAGCTCTTTAGGTAGACTTCCCTCGGATAAAAAGATCACACATTCATTCCGGATGAAATCTTTCATCATTTCATACCATTTTGCTGATATCAGCAGTATTTCGACCTCTTCCGCGGAAAGCGCCTTCACAAGCTGGTCCTGTTCGGTACACATCCGCACCTGAAACAGATGACTTTTTTTCAGATTCACGTACTCCCTGAAAGCCTCCACATAGGAAGCTTCCGAATCCGCAATCCATAATCTTGTGTTTTTCACTTTTACCTCCTGCAACACAAGCCCCCGTATCTTCATGCTGCAATTTTTAATGGAATTCTGACTCAGAAATCATACGAGTCTATGGCGAATGCCACCTTGTCGATAAACGTTTATCACGTTTTATTATAGAGAACCCTTTTTATGCTGTAAAGCCATTTTACAGTTTGTTTACATTTTTTGTCGAATACTCACAAAAACCGAAACGCCGCAATCGCGTAAAGGAGAGAAACCCCGCTGAATCCAAGGGTTCCGGACGTCAAAAGACTGCAGAGATTGATTCCTACCGCGCATGGGATCTCCCACATTTCCAGCAGAAGATTGATCCCATAGATCGAGATCGCCCCTGTTACCGCCCGCAGACAAAAATTCAGGAAAAATTCTACTTTCCGCTTCACTAGTACCATAAAAAGTACCAGAAGACATGCCCCTGCGATCACCAGAACCCCCATCTCTTTCTCCACTTACGTCCCCTCCTCTCTGGTTCACTATATGAGAACTGCTGAAAAATATTCCCGTTTCCGTATAAATTTTCCAATTGACGACTATACTGATAGTAACCAGTTTACCTGTAACAGGAAGGAAGATGCAGATGAAACGCACAGAATCCAATATAAGCGCGGATCTTAGAAAACAGCAGCTTCTGGAAGACATCCAGAAAGCGAAGCGTGCCATGGACTGCGCCTACTCCAATTTTGAAAATGTCATTGACCCGGACCTGATCGACTGTTCGATCTATGAGCTAAAAGCGGTGCAGATGCGCTATCAGTTTCTGCTGAAACAGGCGGAACTGCTGGACCTGACCATATAAACTCAGAGTTCTCAAATAAAACGGGGCAGGTCCGCTCTTATGTTCCTCAGAAGATCGTATGCCTGCCGGTGCAAAATTAGCGGACAGGCTTTTGTGCTGACGGATATTTCTGATACATACCTGTTGTTCAAATGTTCGGCACATCAAATTTTTTCATTTATTTTGCAATACATGTAAATTCCGTCTACCTATTTAGGAAAAATAATGTTATGATAGATACGATAGTGGTTTCTGTTTATGAGAACACTATATGGTCTTACATAAGTAAGGACCTTCACAGCGACCAAATGAAAAGGGACTATATGGATATCAGTAAATTATGTGAAGAAAGAGACCTTCTGGCAAAGGAGGCAGAAAAAGAAAAAGAAACGCTTGCCAACATCAATAAGGAGATCAAAAAAAGAAAAGATTACATCCGTTCTCTCCATCTTCTGGAGGAAAACCGATATGACAATGCACAGGCACGAAAACAATATACAGGCCTGATCCATCTGCTGAAAAAATATAAGGTAGATGTGGACAATCTTCCGGAGGCATTTCAGAAACAGACCCGCTCCGTCCAGGATGCCAGCCGGGGGCTGGAATTCGGACAGAAAGGAGAAGACCGCGCTGCGGAAGCCATGGAGCTGCTTGGGAATCGGGTAATTTCCCTGCAGAACCTGCGGTTAAAGTACAACAATCTCGACATCGAGCACGATCTGGTCATCATCGCACCCACAGGCGTCTTCTCTGTAGAAGTAAAGAACAAAAGGAACAATGGCACCATATCCGAAAAAGGCATCTTAAAAAGCGGCTCTCATTCCGAGAATCTCATCGAACAGATCCGGCGGCATACGAACTCCCTGGGCCGCCATCTGGAGGAAATCTACAAAAAACAGCCGCAGATGAAGAAAAAACTGAAGGTCTACCCCATTATCCTCTGGGCAAACGACCGTTCCAACGTCAAGGACCAGTTCCGGGAAGTCCCGGTCTGTTATATCAACCGGCTGGAATACGAAATTTTTAAAAAAAACAAATATACGGCAAACCTGAGCAGAAAAGAGATGGAGGACATCAGTTCTCGTCTGAAAAAGAGAAAACAGCAAAACCGCCTTTATCCTCTCTGTGTGGACAAAGATTATCTAGAAGAACTAACGGAACACTGCCTGGAAGAGCTGAAACAGCAGATGGAGGACACAACCCGCTGTCTCAGGATTCATGAATATGATATACGGGTGCTGGATAAAAAGATACAACAGAAAGAAAAAGGATTTTTTTCCAAGATTGGAGAACTGTTCTCCAGGGACGCGATCTGAATGCAGATTGTTTTTATTCAGGGTAAGGAAGCTTGTAATGACTGCGCCAGGCAGCAGGGGAAGAGAACAGGATGCCAGTCCTCCGACACCAAACATTGTCCCCAGGTCGCCCAGAGCACCGGGAATATACAGTCTAGTATCCGACACGATACTGCTTTTGGTTAAAGTTTCCTGCGTTTTGGCTGGATTGATCTTACTGACATCCAGCCTGACCCATGATACCACTGCTTCCGAAAGCTGTGAAGTTTCTGCTTTCGATACTCTTCCATATCAATCTCCAGATGCCACTGATGAGAATGGGGTTTTTTATAACGGCATACCAGTCCCCTGTTCAGCAGATTTTTCGTAAATGTGGCAACAGCCTGTTCTGTAATGTCTGCTGTAGTCCGTATACGACCCCTATGATCTGGAAGAAGCAAATAAAAGATTGACAGAATATATTTTTTCTGATACTGTTCCTGTATACAAAAGCAGTATATAACTGCATCAAATCTTTTTCAGCAAATCGCTGAAAATTTCCATAACCTGAAAATAAATATTGAGCAATGCCAGAGAAACGCATATAATAGGAATCATAAAACATTCTGCCGTTTTCTTTGGTACTTCAAAGGAGGCAGATTCATGTTTATTCCCCCGAAATCGGATGTCGGCATGAAAGAACTGTTTCGGAACGAGACTGTCTTGAGACACTTTGTCAGTTCAGTCCTAGAGATTTCGCCAGAAAACATCCGCACCATACGCCTGAAAAATACATTTCTGCAGAAAAGACACCAAAAACAGAAACAGGGAATCCTGGATGTCCTGGCGGAAATGAACGACAGCAGCAAGATCAATATTGAACTTCAGGTAAAGCACTATGCATACTGGGACAGACGCCAGCTCTTCTACCTCTCGAAAATGTATACAGAAGATATGAAAATCGGTGAAGACTACGAACGGTTAAAAAGATGTGTGTCCATTAGCATCCTGGATTTTAACCTGACGAACCGGAAAGAATATCACCATGTCTACCGTCTACGGGACAAACAGGGATACGAATTTTCAGATATGCTGGAAATCCATATTCTGGAGCTGAAGAAAAACCTGAAAGAAAACGGAGGACTTGAAGACTGGCTTCGGTTTTTCCGGGCCGATTCCAAGGAGGATTTGGATATGATAAAAACAAAAAATCCGGGCATACTGGAAGCAATCAGGGAAATAAAGGAAATGAGTTTAAGCCGTCGTTTACGGGTGCGCTATGAAGCGTATCTGAAGCAGCAACGGGATGATAGAGCATGGAAAACCTATGAACGGCAAGAAGCAAGAAAAGAAGGACTTGCGGAAGGGCGTGCGCAGGGGCGCATGGAAGAACGCCGCCAGATCATCCGCAATATGCTGAACCAGAACATTCCGGACCAGGAGATCATCCTGCTTTCCGGCTGCAGCAAAGAAGAACTGCAGGAACTAAAAGGATAACCGGCTGTCTCGCATCTTCATAACTGCCGCAGCAAATCTCTATAATTGTTCCTGACATTTTTTCCACTTTATCTTTCTTTTTCTATTTAAACTTTCAGAGATATCTGATTCCGAATACTCATTGACCCATTTGCGCCATTCAAAACATCAAAGGAGAAACCAATGAAAAAAAAGGAAGAAAAGACCAATGTCATGAGAGTTCTGGATCAGAAAAAGATCTCTTATGCAAGTTACTGCTATGCTGATACTGGCGTCATCAGCGGCATCGAAGTTGCCTCCGTCCTGCATCAGGACCCTAATCAGGTATTTAAGACACTGGTAACTGTCGGAAATTCCGGCAGTCACTACGTCTTTCTGGTTCCCGTTCACAAAGAGCTGAATCTGAAGCAGGCAGCCAAAGCAGTTTGCGAAAAAAACATTCATATGCTCAAAGCAAAGGAACTGCTGCCCCTGACTGGCTATATC
>CAMWMT010000073.1 GCA_947175375.1 uncultured Clostridiaceae bacterium
ATCTTTGCTGTAAGAAAATTTAAAATTTGTGTCCAGTTTTTGTTGACTAGTGCATTCCATAAAATTCTCTCCAAACTTTGAAATATTACCTATCCCCATAATGCGACCTGCACTGTGCTATCTCAATTTGTTCCTGATGAATTCGATAGACCAGCCTATTCACTGCATCAAAACAGCGACTCCACCAATCGGAACAATCTCCTTTCAAAGCTTATTCATCATCAGCCTCGATCAGATCATGGATCTGTCCCTTCCCTGCTTCCAGGTCTGCAACCGCCTTTTTCAGATGTCTTTGATTTTCTTCGCTGTAAAAAAGATCTTCTTTAATCTCAAATGGAAGCTCTGCCTGCATTTTCAACTTTTCATCCATCCGGAACGTAATACTTGTTGTTGCCATATGCTCATCTCCCTTCGTATGTATACCATACATTAAAACGATAGAATCTTCAATACATGGTATATACAAAATTGGAATTCAATACACATCAATCCTTGTATCTGCTGGGCATCTATGATAAAATCATAATTCCGAAATATATGGAAAAAATTTAGTGCAAAGGAGAACCAGCAGATGAACGAACAGGCAAAGGCCGCCACAGCAGTAATGGAAGAATGGCTTTCCCACCCCCAAGAACTTGGCAAAAAACCTGCAAAACTTAAAATTGCAGGAACGTTTGACCTTCATGGTCTGCATTACTATATTTTTAAATTCAAAAAATCGATATTTGGCTCATGGAAGGTGGCCGTCTGCGGAGGCTACGAAGGAGATGGTGTGGGGCATTGCGGCCACATCTGCAGTGAGATGGAAGATTACGACCCTTCCACTGCACAGGAAAAATGTGTGGCAATGGTCGAAAAAATCCGCCAGTACTGGATCGACCGGGCAAGTGCGCAGGAAGAAAAAAAAGAAAAAGGGAATTCTGCCGGAAAATTTTTAGGCTTTGTACTCCTGTCCACTCCAGAATTTGATGTCGAAGCATTCCGTAACGCCCTGAAGGAAGACTGGGAGATCGAGGCTGAGAAACCGGAAAACGACGAACCAGTCATTGTTTTTCATGTGGATGGCATGCTTGCTTCGGTTGCCCTAATGGAAGCTCCGGTTCCCAACCAGGAAGCTGAATACTGGGCCAACAGCAATTTTATGACCAGAGAAAAATCCATTGCTGCCGCCAAAGCCCACAAAGCCCATCTGATGGTAATCATCATGGGACTGGGTTCTACACCTTTAAATGCGGGAATGCTTTTTGCCAAAGTCACTTCCACCTGCCTGAAAGGCTCCAACGCTCTGGGAATCTATACCCACGGCACGGTATGGCTGCCGGAACATTACATTTTAGGTGCAGATGGCATGAAAAAAGGAGAACTGCCTTTGATGAATCTGGTATTTATCGGATTGTATCAGGATGATAAAGGCGTCAGCAGCTGGACCAACGGCCTTGACTCCTTTGGAAAAGAAGAACTGGAGATTCTTAACAGCAGCCACTCTCCTTCTGAGGTCTATGATATGATGTGGAATATCTCTTCTTATCTGATAAAAGAAGGCGCCGTTCTGCATGATGGAGAGACGCTGGGCTATTCTGCAGAGCAGAAACTACCTTTGACACTCTCCCAGGGTATTCATGTGGACGGACCATCCATGAAGATTGGCTTTTAACCTGCTCTAAATTATACCACCTCCTGATTCCATAATAAGAAAACAGGGAGCTGAGTTTACCGACAGCCCCCTGTTTTCTTATATTCTTTTTGTCAGTGCTTCCATAATAAAAAACCGGAACTCTTGAGAACCATTTTTTTATCTTTTATAATCAGTTCATGCATAAACCGGCACTTGCATATCCGGAAATGGTATTGACCGGATTCAATCCACTTGCCGACGCTGAAAATACCAGTATCAGTCGACTCTGAGCCGTTACCAGAATATTGAGCCCTGTAAGCACGCCGTTTAATAACGTACCAGCGGATAAGACCCGGGTAAGCGGTGGAGTCAGAGTGAGCAATGTTCCGACAATGGGGGAAAATACATTGTCCGGTGCTGCAGACTGATAAATCTGTGCATTTACTGTAACAGTAGTACCAATCAAGGAAAGCGCCGCTGTTGTACTAAAGAACGCACTGAACGAGGTAATAACACCCTCACGCGGAACCTGAAATGCAAAGTTGGAAAGGGTCCCGACGGCATTTGTAATATCAATCGTAGAATCCAGCAGGGTAAGCCCCTGAGCACTGCTCCCAAACCCGACAAAAGCGGGAAGTCCTGCGAGCCCTCCGGCAATCGTCGTCAAAGAAATTGGCAGCCCAGATGCAAACGGAATAATGCTTCCCGTGCCAACGTCACCAGGCGGACCAGGCGGACCGATCACCCCTTGCGGACCCATTGGACCAGCCGGACCCATTGGTCCGGGAATACCTCTGGGACCCCGCGCACCAATCAGCCCCCGCGGACCCACAGGTCCCTGAGCACCCCGGGGACCTTCCGGTCCGCGTTCACAACAGGGGGAAAACATATCTTTTAATTTTTTCAAAGCCACTCCATCAATTCGACAAGAAATTATCTTTTTTACCAATAAATTATGAAAATTGGAGATAATTGTTACTTTCCCGTCACCCAATCAGCAGCTTCATAATTCTGTTCTGTTTACCGGTCACTATCCTTTATACTGAATATCATAGCTCTTTTCTATTGATTTAATCAACTGTGTCAATACTTCATTGGCCGGGGTGGGAATTCCAAGTTCCTTACCAAACTGAACAATCGCACCATTTAAAACATCAATTTCTGTTTTTCTCTTGTAGATGAACACATCCTGAGCCATGGACGGATAGTGCCCTACTGTATTCATTTTTTCATCGTGGTTCAGATAAACATCCTTCATAAATTTCTCGGCGCTGACAGATGTGACTCCTTTGGCATGTGCTACTGCCTCTACTTCACGAGCTACATTCCAGACAAGATCAACCGTCTCCGGAATCTCCCGACATTCTACACGGGTCAGACGCTCAAGCGCTGCGATAGGATTATTCGTAATGTTAAACAATGCCTTTGCCCAGATTGAGTCCAGAACATTGGGATAAAACCTGGTAGTAAAACCGCCTTTTTCAAAATATTGCTGCAATTCCTTGGCTACAGCGATTTCCTTTTCCCCCTGTGTGCAGCATCCCATGCCAATATTATAGTCTCCCATCGGACGATATTTCACAGTTCCCGGCTCCACTAACATTCCTGTAATATTCAGAGAACCGCCTAATATCCTTTCACGGGGAACGAATTCTTCAATGACCTCTATATTACCAATGCCATTCTGACAGGTAAATACATACGTGTTCGGACCAATAACCGCCTGGGATAATGCATCTCTGGAAAATGACGCTTTTACCAAAAACAGAATCACATCCGGAGCTTCCATTCCTTCCATAGAATAGCTTGTCTCAATGGACAGATTCCCCTTAAAATTTCCGTCATAGTCATACAAGTTCAGACCATCCGACGCTATTTTGTCCATATGCGCCTTAAACGGATCCGCGAAGTTCACTTCTGCCCCGCCTCGTTTTAAAAATGCTCCTACAATACTTCCCATGGCACCTGCGCCTAACACAGTAATTTTCATATACATTCTCCTTTCTCTCCTGCTTTTGAAGCAGGCAAACTTAATCCAATTTGTAGAGCGAGAGGGGAGAAAAAATCTCCCCTACTCAATTTAAAAACTATGCACACAGCTTTAATAACGCTCTTACAACCCAATTGAAGCTTCTTGAGCACGCAGCTTTTCAGCAGTTACTGCCAGAGCTTCCATCTGCTCAGATGTAAAGTTCGGATCGATGATTTCTTCGATGCCATTTGCACCAATCGTGCAAATCATATCCATAGCCACTTCCCTGCAGCCAAATTCACCGTCAAGAACTGCTGCCGCAGGCATGATTACTTTACTGTCATTTACAATAGCTTCAACAATCTTCGCAATATGGGTGGATGAAGTCCAACCCGTGGTTCTCCCGCCTTCCAATGACTGCCAATGCGCAAACCATTCGACATTCATTTTGTCAACCTGCGCTTTTTGATCGTCAGTCAGCACCAACGGCTCTCCGGAAACTGTCGCCTGATCGTACAGCCGGATAGCGTGTCCATGCTCGCCAACGCAGAAGGCTTTGATATCGCTATAGGAAATACCCGTAATCTCTTCGATTGCCCACTTCATACGAATCGTATCATTCGCACAGAAGCCGATGAACTTATTCCTCTCTTCACCCAGCAATTTATAGTATGCATTAATCATTGCTTCGAGAGGATTCGTACTGGTAATAATGAAAGAACCAGGCTTCCTGTACGGCTTCATCTCTTCGCAGATGGATTGAACGATCTTATAATTTTTTACCAGGTTTACACTTCTGTCTTTCACATTGCTATTATAGGGAACACTTGCTGTAATCACAAGGATATCGCAATCAGCTATATCACTATAATCTGCCAGGGTAAACTTCGTGTGAGTATCATCCAGCAGGCCTTGATACAGATCCATCGCATGAGTCTCCACAATATTTCTCTTAATATCAATCAGCTTAATCTCATCTACAAGTCCTTTCTGACCTACACAAAAGACTGTTGACGAACCCAATGTACCAGCGGCTCCAATAATTGCTAGCTTCACAATCTCACCTACAGATTTTTGTTAAGATCTTATAATATAGAACTCTGCCATTTTACAGCAGAATCATTCCCATCAGGCTTCCAACTCCATAGATCAGGAAAATATTGACAACTGCAATCACCATACCCCAGCGGAACATATTGCCGGTATCCAGCCATCCATAACCGGCAGCTACCGCGGAACTTGGAGTTGCGGGAGGTGTAGCCCATGCGTGCTGAACCGCGTTGATGGTCAGGAGTCCGATCAGGACGTGGTTGATACTGCCTGCATAAACGCCTGTTGCGAGCGGCAGTGCAATAGCCAGCATCATCGCCACGGCCACGGCGTTGGAAATGAAATTTGTGAGGATCACACCTGCGGCCACTATGATGAACATAAATATAGCCACAGGGATATGTGCGAATACTGGTTCCATGAGCAAGGTCAGCCAATCCTTGATCCCGCTGGCATCATTGGAAACACCAGCTCCCACAGCCATAATACAGCCGATGAAAATGACGGTATTCCATCCCACATTACCCAAAGCGTCTTTATAGGACAATATCGATTCTCCATCCTCCAAAGTCACCAGCTGTAGGACGAGCAAGGCAACAATGGGAGCATACAGGTTGTTCAGCTTGCCGAAAACGGGATTGAGCGCAGGAAACAGAACCTTGGAAAGACCCGGCAGCATCCATACAAGAATTGTAATACCATAAATGATAGCAGACCACCGCTCTCTGCTGTCCATCGGCACAACAGTAGCCCGAAGCGCATCAAAATCCACTTTGCTCAAACAGCTGACATCCGGATGCCACAAGAAACGAAAAACCAGCCAACAGGCGACAAGACAAACTACTGCGATTGGCATCAAAACACCCATAAAGGTGAAAAAGTCCAATTCACTACCGGGAACATAGCTGGCATAAAGACCAATTCCCTGAATGGTGACAGCATGTGAAATCGGGGTAGAACCATTGCCAAGCTGCCCGGCTACAACCGCACCCAAGGCCAACATAGCGCCAACAGCGGGACGATCCTCTTTATATATCTTGCCCTCTGTCAGCATTGCGTCCAAAATTGGAAGTGTGACCATAATACTGCCGGAAGAAGGCAGAAACCAGCCCAGGATCAGGCATGCAGCAAGATACATCAATACTGTGTTCCATGGAGATTTTCGGGAAAACTTGTTAGTCATCATCATGATCGCGATACGGCGGGCAAAGCCGCTCTTGGTAAGACAGGCCGCCAGCATAAAGCACAACAGCATCAAAACAGCTGTGTCATTGCCGAACGAATTCTGTGTCACCCATTTGACACCGCCAAGCTCGCCTAGGGTCATCAATGCCATAAGGATCAAAAGACTCGTCCAGTTTACGCCTATCGTCAGCCACAGCACAATGGCACCCAGAAGAATTCCCAATACCCCGGCGCCTGTTGCAGGCAGACCGGGAATGGATACATAACGTGAGAAAAACATCAGTACAATAGCAACCACAAGCGCAATTACCTTTGAAGTAGGCAAACTTAATCCAATTTTTCGTGTGTTCATAATCATTCCCCCTTATCTGTCTATGAATCACTGCTTATTCACATAGCTTCCCCAGATGTTCATAGTTTGCATCTATGGTTTCCTGAAGCAGCGCTGTCTGTTCTTCAGTCATATGCGCAAAACGTTTCTGGGTCCTGGTAAATTCCGTTACCGGCTGAGGCTGCTTTACATTTACTGTGATACGGTATTGACCATAGCTGGATTCCCACAGAGGGAAGTAGTTGGTCTTGACCGCATCCCGGCACTGCTGGATCATAATTTCCGGCTTGCTCTTCCAGCCAGTCGGACATGGCGCGAGCACATGAAGAAATGTAAAACCTTCACGGGACATATCCCTGGCTTTTTCCACTTTTTTGCGGAAATCATCCATGTATGCAGGACTGCAGGTAGCAACATAAGCTACATTGTGTTCCGCCAGAAGCAGCGCAAAAGGCTTTTGTTGTTTTTTCTTGCCCGTACTGCCTGGTCCGACGGGCGTAGTATTCGTCCATGCGCCTTCCGGAGTACGGCTACTGCGCTGAATGCCAGTATTCATGTAAGCCTCGTTATCGTAACAAACAACCATCAGGTGTTCCCCGCGTTCCGCCGCTGCAGAAAGGTTTCCAAATGCAATATCTGAGAACATGCCATCACCGCCGAAACACAGACAGACGGTATCCTTTCCCTGACGGCGCAACTCACGGGATACACCGGATGCTGAGGGAGCCATATTGGTAAACAGTGTTCCGTAACAGGGCACGGAAACTTTCGTCGTCAGCAGCGCGCAGCCGGGACCACCGAATTCAATAAAATCCGTGTCCTTCAGCACATCAAAAATCACTCTTACCACCAGTTCCAGTCCACAGCCCGCACACATCGGCAGACCAGGAGATATCATAGGTACATTATTCTTATTATCCATTATCTGACCCTCCATCTCAATTATTCCCAGCTTAACCAGTTGGTTTCCTGTACAGGCTCACCATTCCCAGCTGCCATCGTCATGCCTACGGCAAGTTCGATGTGCTCTCTGGTAATGTCCATAGTAGAAATGCCATCAATGAATGAGAGCATCTTCGGCATATCGTCCTCACCGGCAATTGCCGCACGGGCCTCCTGGAACAGATGTCCGCAATTCCAGCCCAAGCAGATGCTGCGGTCGATCACGCCAACAGCCTTTTTACCGCGGAAGATCCGTACGACCTCCTCCCGTGGATAGGGGCGGAACATCCGAATCCGTGCAAGTCCTACCTTGAGTCCGGCGGCACGGGCTTCATCAATCACATTCTTTGCCATTCCCGAAGCGGAACCGTTCGTCATCAGTAGATATTCCGCGTCCTCTGTACGATACTCCTCAACCATACCGCCATAGCTGCGACCGAAAATCTCCTCAAATTCTTTTTCGACTTTCGGAAATACTTCTTTCACATGTTCGATCGCATTGAGCGTCTGGTATCTGTACTTGATATACTCCGGACCGCTGAGAGTCAACGCAAACTGCATTGCTTTTCCGTCAGAATACTGTGTCCGATGTTTCCTGGAGACAGGAGCTAAAAACCGATCTACCTGATCTTGATCCGGTACATCTACAGCTTCATATAAATGAGACATAAAGAAGCCGTCGCTTACCACTAAAGTTGGCAAAAGCACTTCCGGATCTTCAGACAGCCGGTAAGCCATCAAAATGGAATCCAGCAGCTCCTGACCATCCGCAGGATCAATCTCTAACCATCCACTGTCGCGTGTGGACGCAGCATCCTGACGGCTCGTGCTGATGCCGCGCTGAGCGGAAGTCTCACGGGTCACATCCACCATGACCATGGGCACACGCATGCCTGCCGCAAACATCATAGGTTCATTCATATAGGCAAGGCCAAGAGAAGATGTGGCCGTAAACACTCTGGCGCCGGCCACGGCGGCGCCCGTGATGGAACTCATCACAGAATGTTCGCCTTCTACCTCAATGATATCGCAGTCCAACTCTCCTTTAGCCACCATCTTTGAAACATCTTCCGAAATTTGAGATTGTGGCGTAATGGGGTAGACAGCCGCCACATTGATTCTTGCAAGCTTTGCAGCCTGAGCCGCCGCTTCATTACTACTAAGTATTTTTAACATTCTTCTACCTCCTCATGCTTCTTTGAACTCAGATTCCAGAACCATATCAATGGCTTTCTTCGGACATTCGTGCGCGCATACACCACAACCCTTGCAATAATCGAGATCAGCCACAAAATAATCATCCTCATTTTTGCTGATGCACTGAATCGGGCAGAATTTACCGCAGATGCCGCACTTGACGCAATCATCAAATCTGACCACCGGGCGAACTACCTTCCATGTACCGGTCGGCACAGTAACAACTTTGTCCTCGTAATTACCCCAAGGGGCTTCATACTCCGGCGTTACAGGAGTCTTACAGGCAAGTACCTTTCGGTTCCATGCTGGCTCACGCTTTTTATCAACATGCCCGACATCATAGGTATAGACTTGCGCCTCGTCATAACCACGCTGTGCCCCCAAAAGGCTGGTCTTCTGGAAATTCTTCGGCAGGGTTTCTGTAATCGCCTGCTGCAGCGCAGTCAAAGGCAAATCCGGCACAGCGCGGCAGAATGCTCCGCACATGATCATGTTGGTCAGATTGTTCCCTGTGACTTCATACGCGATTTTGATACCGTCGATCATAACCAGCTTCGAAGGCTTGACACCCATCGCCAGCACCTCTTCCGGATCCGTACCGCAGGCGATAATCACGCCACCTGCACCAAATCCCTTGTATGTAGCAGGTTTGCTAATCTGGGACGGATCAAAAATCACCAGGTAATCCGGCTCATAGCACATGCAGTTCTCCCGAACCGGTTCGTCGGACAGCCTGCCAAACGCAGTGACATCACTCCCCCGC
>CAMWMT010000074.1 GCA_947175375.1 uncultured Clostridiaceae bacterium
CTTGTCTTCTCCGGATCCAGCCATACGGCGCCCTTTGCTGTCTTGCCCATCTTGCTGCCTTCAGAATTCAAAAGCAGTGTAATGGTCATGGCATGGGCATCCTTTCCAAGCTTCTTGCGGATCAGCTCCGTCCCTCCCAACATATTGGACCACTGATCGTCTCCTCCGAACTGCATATTACAGCCATATTTTTCGTAGAGCTGTAGGAAATCATAGCTCTGCATAATCATATAGTTGAACTCCAGGAAACTTAAACCTTTCTCCATACGCTTTTTGTAACACTCTGCACGCAGCATGTTATTGACGCTGAAATATGCTCCCACATCTCGGATCATCTCGATATAGTTCAATGGCAGAAGCCAGTCTGCATTGTTTACCATCAGCGCCTTTCCATCCGAGAAATCAATAAATTTACTCATCTGTTTTTGGAAGCACTCACAGTTATGCCGGATGAGCTTCGGTGTCATCATCTGTCTCATATCGGTTCTTCCTGACGGATCTCCGATCATGGCCGTTCCGCCTCCGATCAGCGCGATCGGCTTATTGCCGCCCTCCTGAAGACGTTTCATCAAGCACAGTGCCATAAAATGTCCCACGTGAAGGCTGTCCGCCGTAGGGTCAAAGCCGATGTAGAACACGGCCTTCCCGTTATTGACCATCTCCTTAATCTCTTCTTCATTGGTCACCTGGGCGATCAGTCCGCGGGCAACCAGTTCCTCATAAAGCTGCATCTGTTTATTCTCCTTTTCTGTTTTCTTCTGGGATGAGATTCTCCGTTCTGCATACAGAATTATTTTTACACACAAAAAACTCTCATCCATGTCAAAGGACGAGAGTCACCATTCCCGTGTTACCACCTTTTTTCACAATACACTCACATGTATTGCCTCAGCAGGTACTGTCACAATACCCTGCACGATAACGGGTGCGCCCGTCTCCTCCTACCCACACCGCCCTGCAGGGCATGCTTCAGAGGGAAGCTCCAGGAGGTATTCATACATGCCCTTCCCTGCGCCTCTCATCCTCCGGCTGCTTTCTGTAGGGTCCCTGCAAGTACTACTTGTTCCTTTCTTCGCCTGTCCATATCCGTATTCTATGCAAAAAAAAGCTATTTGTCAAGCGTTACGGCAGCGTCCGCCGGAAATATTCGATCCAGTTCCCGCCCATCACTTTTTTCACATCCTCCGCAGACATCCCTCGCTGCAAAAGCGCCGCTGTCAGCTCCGGCACATGGCTGTGGTCGATCAGACAGTCATGGCGGCTTTGCGCAAAGATATATCTCGGCTCTGCTTCCCCATAGGAATCGCAAAAATCCAGCCCGTATCCCACTTTGTCGATGCCAGCCAGCGCCGCTGCATATTCTGCATGTCTGCAGAGCATCTCCAGAGGATCTTCCCCATTGACGCATCCAACAATCGCATCACAGCCGTTAAGCCCCATCATGCCGCCCCGCTCCGCCAACCGCTGGATCTGACTGTCATTCAGATTCCGATAATTGAAATATACCTGCTGACTGTTGGAATGGGTCGCCACAAACGGCTTTTTTGCAATCCGGCAGACATCCTCAAAGCCGTCATCATTCAGGTGGCTTACATCCAAAAACATCCCCAGCCGTTCGATCTCTTCCACCGCCAGGATCCCTTCCGGAGAAAGACCGCCCGGTATCTGTATCTTCTCTCCCGCTTTACAGCACCCGCTGGCCAGATCATTCCTGCGACTCCAGGTCAGAGAGGCTCCCCTCACCCCAAGCTCCCACAGGATCCTGAGAAGACTCAGATCTTTTCCGATACAGTCCAAGCCTTCCATATACAGAAGAATACCGATCCGCCCTTCCTGCAGGGACTGTTCCAGATCGGATACCGATCGTATCAGACAAAATTCTTCATTCTGATCTATGGCCTCCATCAGTACGCTGATCTGATCCAGCGCTGCCCGAAGCCCTCCCTCCGGAAGCTGGTCATCTCTCAGATAAACCGAAGAGACGATCAACCTGAATCCGCCTATCCTCAGATGTTCCAGATAGTGATCCCGGAGCGGATTTTTCTCTCCATTCTGTTTTCTGTAAAACAGTTCCCCTGCCAGATCCAGATGAGCATCCACGACCGGGAACTCCTGATGCAGCGCTTCTGCAATCTCCCTGTATTTATTTTCCAATACCATTTCATGCTCTCCTTTTATCTCATCCCTGTATATACTCACATATACTATATCAAACTTCTTCTGGAGCGGAGCATCCTGCCTCATGCGGCGATGCTCCTTCAGTTAAGTATATGAACATCCTTATCGCTGGTATTCCCGGTCACACTGCAAATTATGAAAAAGCGCTTTCCCGCTGCCATGTCTCCTTCGAGACCAGTCTTTATCCATCAGACACTGCTTCCTTTGATAAACTGCTGCTTCCCGGCGGTGGTGACATCCATCCTGTCTGGTTCGGACAAAAAGACCAGGGCTCCGATGCCCCGGACCGGGAACTGGACCGTGTCCAGTTTTCGCTTCTCCATGCCTTTGTCCTCGCCGGGAAACCGATTCTTGGCATCTGCAGAGGAATGCAGATCATCAATGTCTATTTTGGCGGAGCTCTGGTCCAAAACCTGCAAACTGCAGATCAGCACCGCTTTAACGGCAAGGATCAGGTCCATTCGGTATGCAATGCACCTAGCTCCCTCCTCTCCCATCTCTATCAAAATCTGGACACCTGCCTGGTCAACAGCGCCCACCATCAGGGCTGTGGCAGGATTGGAGCAGGTCTTACCGTCACACAGACAGCCAAAGATGGGGTGATAGAGGCTGTGGAACATGAAAACGGACGCATTCTCGGCGTTCAATGGCATCCGGAACGGACAGGGCTTCTATCATCACATCACCCGGATATTGCCGACGGCAGTCTGCTCATTCATTATTTCGCAGAGCGTCTGTGATTTTTTTCACTACACCGCGGATATCCAGATTCTCCTCCTCTATGATGAGATGTGCATATTTCTCATACAGCGGCCCGCGTTCCTCCATAAGATCCGCGAGTGACTGTCCAGGAGTTAATACAACCCCGAGCTCATGCAGGTCTCCAAGGCGCTCTTTCAGACTTTCACAGGACAGCCGGAGATAAATGACCACTGATATTTCCCGCAGATGCTCCATCGCCTTCTGTCCATAAACGGCGCTTCCTCCAGTAGCGATCACCGAATTCGTCACCTGAAGCCCTGCATTGACCTGACCTTCCAGTTTCAGAAAGCCTTCATCTCCCAGCTCGCTGATCAGTTCGTGCAGGAGCTTTCCGGTCTGCTCCTGGATCTCCAGATCCGAATCTACAAAACGATACCCAAGTACCTTTGCCAGGACAACTCCGACGGTACTCTTCCCCGCTCCCGGCATCCCGACCAGGGTGATATTTCTTTTATTCATCTGCTGTCGTTTCCCCCATCTTTTCTTTCCAAAAACTATCTCCAGATCCGTAGCACCTTTACAAGCCATGCCATGATCTTATAAGGCAGATTCTCCAACTCCCCTGCTGCCTGCTTCAGTTCCTCCCGAATCCTGATCTTCTGAGGACAGTGTCTTTCACATTTCCCACAGCGGATGCACCTGGAAGCCGGGTTCTGATTTTTCCGAAAGGCAGTCGTCATCAAATATTCCCTTCTGCCGACTTTTGCACCATCGGTATACATCTCATTATAACAGCGGAAAGTTCCCGGGATATCAATCCCCTGCGGGCATGGCATGCAGTATCCGCATGCCGTACAGCCGACTTTCACTTTTTTGTTGATCTCCTGTCTTACCTTCTGATACAGCTCCATGTCCGCTTCATTCAATTCTCCAGCCTTTGCTTCCGACGCAGCCTTTATGTTCTCACGCACCATCTTCATGGAATTCATGCCGGACAGGACGACCGTGACCCCTGTCTGATTCCACAGCCACCGGAATGCCCATTCCGCCGGAGTCCGCTTGGGAATCGCTTTAGCGAACAGGATCTTTGCCTCTTTTGGCAAAAGCTCTACCAGCTTTCCACCTCTCAATGGCTCCATGATCACGACCGGAATTCCTTTTTCTTCTGCATACAGAAGTCCCGCTCTGCCAGCCTGTGTATGCTCGTCCATATAGTTATACTGGATCTGACAGAAATCCCAGTCATAGCTGTCCAGAAGCTTTTTAAAATTTTCGGAATTCCCATGATAGGAAAAGCCGATATTATGGATCTGTCCCAGCCGCAGCTTCTCCTCGATCCAGTTCTGCACTCCTCTTTCCAGCAAGACTTTCCAGGTATCCGCATCATTCAGCATGTGCATCAGGTAATAATCCACGTGATCCGTCTGTAACCGGCGCAACTGTTCCTGAAAGCATTTCTCCAGCCCTGCCCGGGATTTGATCAGATAGTGTGGCAGCTTCGTCGCAATATATACCTGGTCTCTGCACCGGTTCCTTTTCAGGACCTCGCCTAGCGCGGCCTCACTGCCATGATATACATAAGCAGTATCAAAATAGTTTACACCATTTTTGATCGCTTCCATGATCTCTCTTTCTGCTTTTTCCAGATCGATCCTGCCGTTTTTCTTTGTAAAACGCATGCATCCATAACCAAGTATGGACAACTGTGTCCCTTTTCTGTCACTTCGATACTGCATCTGCTTTCCTCCTGCCCAAATGATAAAAACAGTCTAGCAGAGAGTGGAATATTCGTCAATCCATATATCTGGTGTTTCATAATTGCTAGAAAAGTATGATAAACGGCACAGGAGCCGATGCTCTGTGTAGGCAAGAATTTATACTTGATAACATAAACATTTGCCAAAACTGAAATGTATGGACTAATGAACGCCAATAATCCATGAGTATCAGCGGCAGTTAATTGCGTTCATTAGTATAGTGTCGTTTATATATGCCGACATGTAACAGGCAGTTCACCATCTGCTTCACAGCCCTCGTATTTATTCACAATAAAAATACTTTAATATTTTTATCAGAAAATTATATTTTTTTGCAAAAAATAAGTTGACAAATCATTTTTATATGCTATAATAGACTCATAAAACAACAGAGACAGAAAAGAAGAAAATAATCAGGAAGGGAGGAGATTCCAATTAAAACTTGACGGAGTACCCCATAGCATAACAGAAAGGAAGGTATGGACCACCAGAAGCAGAGATTTAACCTCATATAATTGAATATCGTTTTTATTTTCATTACAAAATTACCGTAGGGGGTAATCATAGAAATCGTTTGAGAAGGTAAAGGAATATACCTTGATAATAAAAAACCCGCGTGAAAGTCCATAAAGAGATCGAATGATATTGCATATGGCAGAAAGGTCATCAATGACCGCAGAAAAAGGTCCCGTGAGACCATAATCATATAAAATATAAAGAAACGAGGTTAAGACCATTGGAAATAACAGCTTAACGGGCGATATGAGAATTTGCAGAACAGATTCTTATATCGCCCGATTCATGTCTTATTTATCGATATTTTCGTTTCCAGCTTTCAAAATTCCAGGCAGTCAGAAACCTCTCTGCCGCATTCCACCCATTTTCAAACAGCGCGCGACTGTCTTCACTGCTGATATCAAAATCCGTCGCACTGATCTTATGACGCTGTTCTCCCCTGCCAACCATAGTCGATATCCGAATCGTACGCTCATAATCTCCTTTTGATAGATGAGCATGGTCAATGGCATCCAGGCTGGTGGATACGATCAGCTTCAGATAATCCACCAGATTAGGCCCGGCCTGACAGTTCTTACTTTTGCATGGTTCTTTTTCATCTATGAATTTAAAGCCAAAGGTAGGATGGGCAGACACTTTCTTTCCATCATCCAGAAGCCATACGGGATAATTGCTCAAGAGTCCGCCATCCACAATCAGGTGCTCTTCCCCCTGCCGGTCTTTCCACCGGACAGGTTCAAAGAAGACCGGGATGCTGACGCTCATCCGGACAGCCGGCGCGATGCAGAATTCATCCGGATCGAAGGCAAAATCTCCAAGATCGTCCGGAAATACCAGCAGCCGTTTTTCTGTCAGGTCACTGGCGGTGATCTTCAGTTTCCTTCCACTTTTTTTCACATCTCCGAACTTTCGGATTCCCTTGCGCGTCAGCAATTCATCCATCCAGTCTTCCAGATAATCGGTATTATAAACTCCAAGGCTCAAAAAGAGGGACACGCTCTTCCCAATCATTCCAAAATGGTCCGGCAGGTCCATGCCCTTGAATTTCATATACTCCAGTGTTTCCAGTTCTTTCTTCAGTTCCTTCCCGGTATACCCGGCGGACAGCAGGGCTGCTATGATCGCTCCGGCCGAGGAACCCGCCAGATCCGCAAACTGCCAGCCTGCCTGTTCTAGCCTGCAGACCGCGCCGACATGACCGATTCCCCGGACACCTCCTCCTTCGAATACTGCATTACATTTTTTTGCCACGGAGATGCCCCCTGTAAATAAGGCTTTCTATTATTGTATACAGGAAGAAAGGGATATGTTCATTCCTTTACACCGGACGCAGCGCCATATTTACCGGGATAAAAGCGCCACGGTTTCTACATTTGCTGACCATGGAAACATGTCCACGCAGCAGGCTCTCTCCATCCGATACCCGCATTCCTGCAAGACTTCCAGATCTCTTGCCAGGCTTGTCGGTTTACACGAGATATAGACCATCCGCTCTACTCCATAATCAATGATCTTCCGGAGCGCCTTCGGATGGATTCCATCCCTGGGCGGATCGAGAACGATAAGATCCGGCTTCTCTTCCACCGTATCCAGAACCTTCAGCACATCTCCTGCTATAAACTTACAGTTATCAAGGCCATTCTGTGCGGCATTTTCCTTTGCTGCCTTTACCGCCTCTTCCACAATCTCCACTCCGATCACCTTTTTTGCCACCGGAGAGAGAATCTGCGCGATCGTCCCGGTGCCGCTGTACAGGTCATAGAGCACCCGGGCCTTTGTATCTCCGATATACGTGCGCACTGTCTCATAGAGCACCTCAGCCCCGAGAGAATTGGTCTGGAAAAAGGAAAACGGCGTGATCCGAAACCGAAGCCCCAGGAGCTCCTCGTAAAAATAATCCCGCCCATACGAAAGCTCCGTCGCATCGTTCTGCACCACGTCCGCCAGACTGTCATTACTGGTATGGAGAATCCCCGTCAGCGTTCCTTTCAGGGGAAGTGAAAGCACTCTCTCCTTCCAAGCTTCCAGAAGTTTCACCTCTTCCGGCACCGTCTGCGTCGTCGTCACCAGATCTACCAGGATCTCCCCGGTCTTTGCCGCTTTTCGCACCAGGAGATGCCTGAGATACCCGGTATGCTGCATTTTATGATAGAATGGGATGTCCTGCTCCCGGAAAAAGGAAAGTGTCTCTTTTAAAATCTGTCCAAAGTCTTCATCCACAATCCGACAGTCTCCTACACTCACAATATCATAGAAGCTCCCCCTCTTATGCATTCCCAGCTCCAGCGGTCCGTCCTTTCTCCCATCTCCAAAGGAAAACTCCATCTTATTCCGATATCCGTACCGATTGGGACTCTCCTTGATCCCTTCAAACTCCCAAGGGTATCCGCCTGCTGCCTGTTCTAGAAGTTCCTTCACCTGCTGCTCTTTTAACCGCAGCTGTTCTTCGTAAGGCAGGCTCTGCCAGGTACAACCGCCGCAGTCCGAAAAGTGTCTGCATGCCGGTTCGCATTCCAAGGAAGAACGCTCCAGCACCTCCAGAATCCTTCCTTCTGCCCTCCCCTTTCTGACCTTTGTCACATGAAACCGCACCCGCTGTCCCGGCACGCCGTTTTTTACCGTTACTGTTCGGTCCTCTGCACGAACCTGGCCCTTATTGGGAAACAGCACCTTCTCTACGATACCTTCATAAATCTGTCCCTTTTTCATAAACTCCTCCTACTGTCATCTCATCAAAACACAACCCCCTGTTCCAGGCGGAGGATTCCGTATGGAACAGGGGGCTGTATCCTGCATCAACCACCTGAATCTTACTCTTCTTCTTTCTCAGCTGTCTCAGTCTTGTCTTCTGCTTCTTCCTCGTCTTCATCGAAGAAGTCATCCTCAAAATCATCATCAAAATCTTCGTCGAAATCTTCCAGATAATCCGGAGTGAAGAAACGGTAAACGGCATATGCAATACCCGCTACCGCGATCACTGCTCCAACGATGATAAAAATCCACATCAATACGTTCTGCTTTTTCTCTTCTTCCCTCTTGATGTGAAGCAGTTCACCAAGCATCTCATTGGTTTTTGCTGAATTGATAAAGTCTTCTACACGGCTCATGGCGGCTACCTCGCTTCCTGCATTTTATTTCGACTATTAGTATACCATACTTTCCATAAAAATACTATAGACTTTCTACTTTTTTCAATTTGGCAAAAGAAGCAAACATTTTCTTCACGCCTGCGCGGTCAAAATCCACTTTCACTTCATAGTCCCGACCGCCCTCTGTAATATCCAGCACGGTTCCTATCCCAAATTTCACATGGGAGACCCGATCGCCCACGCCATAATCCAGATGTTCTGCCCGAACCACCTTGAACTGCTGCGGGTCGAAGGTCTTCGCTCGAAATCGCTCTTTGGCTTTTGCATACGCGCTGTTTCCTGCCGGCTGCTGGACCTTTGGCACCGGCGGTAGCGCAGCTCTTCCCCCAAGCAGCTCCTGCGGAATCTCACGTACAAAGCGGGATACCTGATTGTACTGATTCTCTCCGCGGATCATGCGGACACGCACAGCCGTGATCAGCAGTTCTTTCATGGCTCTTGTGATTCCCACATAGCAGAGACGCCGTTCCTCTTCGATCTCTTCCACAGGGTCCTCTGCAACAATAGACATGTAGCTCGGGAAGATGCCGTCCTCCATGCCAGCCAGGCAGACATACGGAAATTCCAGCCCCTTGGCACTGTGAAGCGTCATCAGGAGCACCCGGTTATCTTCCGCCTCCACACCATCAATATCCGCAACCAACGCGACTTCTTCCAGGAATTCACTCAGCTCCGGATGTTCACTCCCTTCTTCATAGGC
>CAMWMT010000075.1 GCA_947175375.1 uncultured Clostridiaceae bacterium
GCGCCAGGGTGTTTTCGGAAACGGATACGCCTTCCATTTTGAAAAGGAGATGTTTATGAAAAAAATGTCTGTTCAGCAGATAACAGTTCTTGCGTTCTGTCTGATGCTGGGTCTTTGTGTCAAAAAAATAATTTCCCCTTTTACCAATATTTTTACAGATTTTTTCAGGATACCTGGTGGCAGCGCCGCTACCGGATTTTCTCTGGCTTTTCTTGTGATTGGCTGCAGCTGCGTACCGGGTTTCGGTGCAGGTACATTGATGGGGTTGACCCAGGGTCTTCTGGCATTGATCCTGGGCATGTCCGGTTACCAGGGGGTATGGTGTATCCTGACTTATATGCTGCCAGGGTTTATAATCGATCTGGTGGAATTATTCTTCTATAAAAAAAATATACTTTATTTTATTACAGCGTGCTGCACTGGTAATCTGGTCAGTGCTGTGGGCAGTAACTATCTGATTTTTCATTTGAAAGGTGCTGCCTTTATCCTGTGGCTTCTGATGGCTGTATGGTCCGGTATGGCAGGAGGCCTGGTCGGTTATATGACTTATGAGAGAGTCTGGAATGTCTGGAAAAAAGAAGGGTGGGTGGTAAAATGAAACAAAAAAGAAAATGCATATTTGCGGTCTGTGGATGTTTACTGGCAGTTACTGTGGCTCTGGGTCTATGGTTTCGTTCTGCTCAGAAGGATGTGGAGGGCATTGAACTGACATTTGGCGGAAAGACCCTGGCAGTTTCTTACGAAGAACTAAACCAGATTGCATTCAGCGGTGAACTGGTAAATGGAAAGGGAGAGCGGACTGTGCATGAGTACAGAGGGGTAGAACTCTCACAGCTGTTAAAGACTCATGATATAGAGATGGTGTCTTTTGTGGAAGTGACATCAGCGGATCATTATTCCGTCAGCCTGGGCGGTGACGAAGTGTGGGAAACCGGAAAGGTGTATCTGGCAGTGAAAATAGATGGCCAGGCAGTGGAAGGAATTGATAACGGAACGAAGGGCGCACAGCTGATTGTGTTTGGAGACCCGGACAGCAAGCGGTGCGTAAGATATACAAAGTACATAAATGTTTCAGAGTAGAGTTATATGGTGGATGCAATGCGGCTGAAGAGCAAGAGAAATGATGTCCGACTGGAAGAGAAAGAAGGAAAAAAAGTGGTTGTCAAGGCATTCCGACAGCAGGAGGACTGGTGTCGGGAATATGAAAGGTATCAAGAACTACAAAAGGCAGGAGTACGTATACCTAAAGTATTGCTGGCAGAGCCGGGATGTCTGGTTTTATCATATATAGAAGGTCAAACGGCGCTGGAACAGTTGGAGCAGCAAGAGGAGCAGGGCATATTTCTGCCACATATATGGCAGGCCCTGGCCTCCTGGGTGGCGGACTGCTCTGAAAGGTCAGGATTTCTGATGAAAGATATGAATCCGGGAAATTTCATTTATCATGAAGAAACAGCATGTTTTTATGGGATCGACTTTGAAGGTGAGACTGCGGAGGATACGGCACAGGCTGCAGGAATGTTGCTTGGATTTCTTGAGATGGCTGATCCTGCGAATACACTGTTTAAGCAGAAGGTCTGCAGCTATCTCAGAGAAAATCTTTGCGTAATGTTAAAGCTGGTTCCGGAAATTCTTGATCAAAGGACAGAGGAAACACGCGTTATGATACGGCACAGAAGAAAAAAACGGATGCAACTGGCAGAAAATGAAGTATTTTCCTGCTGTGCAGATAGAATGTAAAAGGCTTGGTGGAAAAAATGCAGATTCGGGAGACATATGATTCACTGGAAAAGTATGAAGAACGGAAGGTTTACCGGATGAGCCGTGAAGGAGAATTCATCCGCGACAGCGTGTCGATTCTTACGGAACATCTAATAAATGTATATATCAATGAGCATCTGGTTATGAAACTGATCTGTACGCCTCATAACCTGGCAGAACTGGTGCTGGGTCGAATGTTCAGTGAAGGGATGATCAGGAATATTTCTGAAGTGGATTACATTTACATATGTGAGTATGGTAGCAGAGCGAGGGTAGCATTAAACCGCTCGCAGAAGAAACAGACGGAGGCGCTCTATGTGGAAACGACCCCTACATGCTGTACCGGGAATAGAATTCTCAGTGATTATTTTGTAGATTATCAGGATGTGAAACCGGTAACTCCGATTCCCTGGACGACAGCATGGATTTGGACTCTGATAGACTGGTTTGATAAAGATACTCCACTGCACCTCCAGACCAGTGCAGTCCACAGCAGTTTCCTGATGAAAGATGGACAGGTGATCTTTCAGTGTGAGGATATCGGACGTCACAATGCACTGGATAAGACCATAGGCTATGCGCTGCGCAACGGAATCGATTTAAAACAGTGCGTTGTCTTTAACACTGGGCGGATGCCTACCGACTTGGTGACCAAGGTGATCAGGGCAGGTATTCCGATCCTGGTGACCAAGGAGACCCCTACCCGGGAGACTCTGGAACTGGCCAGAGAATACCATCTGACAGTGGTGGGGCAGGCGAAAAAGAGACAGATGGTTTTGTATGAGGGAAAACCGGCCCAAGATATGGTAGCTGTAAAATAAGAAAGAAAAACCAAAACCGACCGTCCCCTGCAGTTTCTCTCCGGCTGCAAGAACGGTCGGTTTTCATAATTAATTCATGGCAGTGAAAGAACCGGATATCAGCCTCTTATCGGTTTTCAATCTGCCAGTCAATGGGTTCCAGGCCATTCTTCTTCAGGAACTCGTTAGCCTGACTGAAGTGTTTGCAGCCAAAGAAGCCATTATGCGCTGACAGGGGGCTTGGATGCGGCGCAGTCAGGATCAGGTGCTTCGGGTTATGCAGCATGGATTTCTTCGCCTGTGCCGGCCTGCCCCAGAGCAGGTAGACGATGGGACGGTCCTGTTCGTTCAGGACGCGGATGGCAGCGTCTGTGAATTCTTCCCAGCCGATACCCCTGTGGGAATTGGCCTGATGCGCGCATACGGTCAGAACCGTATTCAAAAGCAGCACGCCCTGTCTGGCCCATTTTTCCAGATAGCCGTTATTGGGAATATAACAGCCCACATCGCTCTGAAGCTCTTTATAGATATTGACCAACGATGGCGGTGTCTTCACACCCGGCTTTACCGAAAAGGAAAGCCCGTGAGCCTGCCCGTCTCCATGATAGGGATCCTGTCCCAGGATCACCACCTTCACTTCTGACAGTGGGGTAAAATCAAATGCATTAAAAATATCATTCGCCGGAGGAAAGATCAGTTTTGTATTGTATTCCTCCTGTACCTTTTTGTAGAGTTCCCTGTAATACGGTTTTGAAAACTCCGGTTTTAACGGTTCCAGCCAGTCATTTTGAATCATTCCCATATTCTGTTCTCCTTTGTATCTTTTCTGTTTTTCTATTCGTCTGCCATGTAAAATCTGCTCAAAAAGTTCGATTAACGATATGTTGACTGAAAATATATTTCAGACCTTCCTTACAGCCGGACCGGAATCTTATGTTCCTGAAGATATTTTTTGACTTCACAGATCTCCAGCTCCTTATAATGGAACAGGGAGGCCGCAAGTGCCGCATCTGCTTTTCCATCCGTGAGGGCTTCCTTAAAATGTTCCAGTGTACCTGCACCGCCGGATGCAATGACCGGAACCGGCACATGCTCCGCGATGGTCCGAGTCAGCTCAATATCATAGCCTGCTTTTGTACCGTCACAGTCCATACTGGTCAGGAGAATCTCCCCCGCACCCAGCTCACATACCTGCTCTGCCCATTCCACGGCGTCAATTCCCATATCTACACGTCCGCCGTTCTTATAGATATTCCAGCCGCTTCCGTCTTCTCTTCTGCGTGCATCAATCGCCACGACCACACACTGACTGCCAAATTTGTCCGCCGCTTCCCGAATCAGTTCCGGACGCATAATCGCCGCGGAATTCACAGATATCTTATCCGCTCCCTCCCGGAGCAGTGCACGAAAGTCTTCTACTGTGCGGATGCCGCCGCCCACTGTAAAAGGAATAAATACCGTCTCCGCCACCCGGCGCACCATGTCCACCACCGTATTTCTGGCATCGGACGAAGCCGTAATATCCAGGAACACCAGCTCGTCCGCGCCCGCCTGATCATAGGCCGCCGCGATCTCCACCGGATCTCCGGCATCCCTGAGATTTACAAAATTCACACCTTTCACCACCCGCCCGTTATGTACATCTAGGCAGGGGATAATTCTCTTTGTAAGCATATATTTTTATCTCCATGTAGAGTTCCGCTACAGGCTCTCTCAGTGCCCCAGATCTGGATTAATTTCCGTCCGCTTCCGCGTCCCGAAATCAATCCGGGCACTGTTCGGCCCTCCGCTGTTGTAGAGTTCCGCTACAGGCTCTCTCAGTGCCCCAGATCTGGATTAATTTCCGTCCGCTTCCGCGTCCTGAAATCAATCCGGGCACTGTTCGGCCTTCCGCTGTTATAAAGTTCCGCTACAGTTCCGCAAAATTTTTCAGGATCTGCAGCCCTGTCCCGCTGCTCTTCTCCGGATGGAACTGGCAGGCAAATATATTATCCTGCTCCACTGAAGCATGGATCAATGTACTATAATATGTACTGGCCTTCACAATCTGCTCTACTTCTGCCTTCAGATAATAAGAATGGACAAAATACACATAAGGCTCTTCCTCCAGCCCACGGAACAGCGTCCCATTATTCTGAAGCTTCAGACAATTCCACCCCATATGCGGAATCTTCAACCCTTCTCCATCTGGTATCCGCAGTATCTCTCCTTTGAGAATGCCAAGTCCGTCTACACCGGGCGCCTCATCACTTCGTTCGAATAAAAGCTGCAGCCCTAGGCAGATACCAAGAAACGGCGTCTTCTTCTCCACGATCTCATGGATCACATCCACCAGCCCATATTCCTGCAGATGTCCCATGGCATCACCAAACGCGCCTACTCCGGGCAGGATCACTTTATCCGCATGAAGAAGCACTTTGCGGTCACGGGTGACGCATACTTCCTGCCCCAGTCTGACTAGTGCCTTTTCCACACTCCGTATATTACCAGCATCATAATCGATCAGTGCGATCATACTGTCGCCTCCCTGCCCTTTGTCAAAAATACTGCCGGATCCTCCTGTATAGATACACCCCTCTGTGCAATCTTCGCGGACAACTGGGGAAATTTTTCATGAATCCGGATATATCTGGACTTCTGATTAAAATAACAGGTTTTCTCAAAGGGAAAGCGAATAATCTCCGGATGAGTAAAACCCACTCCAAGTTCCAGAATGCAGAGCTTCTGGTTCAATGTAAAGGACAACCAGTGCAGATATCTGTCCCAACTCTTCTGTGCCTCTCCCTCTGCCAGCGGAACCGTGATCTGCTCCGGAATCAGTCCTGCTGCCTCCAGTTCCGCCCGGTTCTCTGACAGACTTACGATAAAATAATCTTTTTTCTCAAGAAGTTTCCCCAAAGACTCATAAAAAAGGCTCCTGTCACCGGTCATCCCTTCTCCAAGTCCTGCCAGCACCAGATTCGCGCTTTGGACTTCTTCCCTTAACTCCTCATATGTCATATATCATGTCCTTTCTGCGTTATGACAAGTATACCCAATTTTCCGAATATCCGCAAGAGTTTTACGGTTCCTTCCCAAAACACCCTGTTTACATAGAAGAAAGTTAACTCGTAAGTAGTATACTCTTACTTCCACAATTTTCAATCCTTTTCTGAATTCTGTCCGAATCACCCTTTACATTAAAATTCTATACTGCCCTACTTTTGCTGCATATCCGCAGCATCTCTGCATCCTCTGCAGAATCCCCTGCTGCGACTGTATCTTCCGGAGCAATGTGAAGCTCCCGACAGATCAGACGGACTCCTTCCGCCTTGGTCGCCCGTTCTGACAGAATTTGCAGACAATTTTCTTCTGCAATGACCCGGATTCCATGAATCCCGGCACCATGCAACCATTCTTCTATCTCTGTTCTCTCCTCTTCTCTCCACTCCACCGATTCCTGACGGAGCATCGTGATTTTATAAAGACCTTGCTTTGATCGGTAGACCAGCATCCGGCACCTCAGGTTTTTTCCAACCTCTTCCAGCACCGGCGCACAATCTTCATCTATTGTTTTTACCAGCTCCCACTTTTGATCTGCCCTATTCACGACCAAATGGGCGCCTCCCGCAAAGATACCCCCAGAAAACAGATGCCAGATCTCCCGGCACTGCCGTTTCGCCTCCCGGTATGGAAGCGTCGTGGCGAAAAACAGCGGAATTCCTTCCCGATGAAGTCCCTCCAGACCAGCCCGAACCCATCCATTGATCCGTGGCTGTCCAGATACTTCCTGCGTAATCAATGTCCCCATGATATCCAGAAAGACTGCTTTTGCTCGTACCGGAACCCGAAAGATTGGATAAGGACCAAAAATAATCCGATTCATAAAATCCTGCCGCCCGCCGTAGGCCAGATAGCAGGAATACCGTTTCTGCCTACACACAGGCACTGGCAAACTTCCCGAGCCCTCCGATTGCTCCTGTTTCTGCCGCATTTCCCATAATTCATCCCAGCTTATATCCAGGTTCCGGCTGATATTACAAATCCGAAGCTTTCCGTTTCCTTCCACAAATAGCCGGTTCCCGCACTGCCCTGGGTCTGCCGGAGGTTCTGTCAGTTCTCTTAAAAAATATGGATCAATCTTCAGAAATTCTTCCGTCTCCTCCTGGGTATAGGGACGTTTCAGACCATCCATCCGGTTGATCCACAGATAAACTTCCTTCGGTAGCATCGCACGCAGGACCTTAAGCAGCTCCACATTCTGAGAACCGCCCACCGCACCGGCGCACAGATGGACACCTTCTTCTGTGAGTATTCTACATGTCTTTGAAAATTCCTCTACCGTTATCATCTCCGGATGAAAGGTCGCCCACAGATATAGTTTCTTCCGGTCTCCACCAGCTCTCTGAAAGTGCTCCAGAGATTCCATGACCGGAAAACTCAGGTTCGTTTGTGCACCCACTGCTCCGATCCCGTCCAGGGCGCTGATACACCCAAGCCCTTCCCAGTACCAGGGATGAATCAACGCCTCCCCATATGGCACTACCATCAAAGAACGAATCTTCAGACCAACCGCCCGTTCCCGGACTGTCTCCACAAAATACTTCCACTGCTCCCTGTCCTTCAGAAGCTCCCTGTCAGACATCCGATGTTTGGAAAAGGGGCAGTAAGAGCATCGGTAATTACAGCTCTTCAAACTGCCCCTGTACAAAAGTTCCAGTCCGCTCGATAATACGCTCATTGATACATACGCTCCCATTCCTCCATCTTCCCGATCACTGCCCGGGACATCAGCTGCGGCCCCAGCCAGTCAGACAACTCCATCCCCGCTTCCGTCAGTGTGAGAAATGACCCTTCCCGACAGACATACCCCTGCGCTTCCCATTCCTCCAGAATCGGAAAATCTTCCATGGCACTGCTTCCGAAACTTTCTTCATACCGGGACAGCAAAAGTCCTGGACGAATCAACAGATGCCGGATCACATATCTTCGCTTTAATTCCTCATCCGTGAGCAGTATCCCATGGGTAATCTCTGTAAAATCCTCTCTCTGCTCAAAAGCCTGAAGCTGCGCTAGACAGTCTGCACGTGTAATGGCATAGGGCGTGCAAAAATGAAGATTTCCAAGGTAACTGCGTCCGCCGCATCCAAGTGCCAGAGAGGTCCCAAAACCACATTCGGAATATGCACGCACCTGTGTACTGCGAACAAATCTTCGCATAGAATCCTGCCGAAAGCCTTCCGAACGCAGATATGCGGCTGCTTCCCGGTACTGCAAAAGAGCTTCTTCCGGATGCAACACCAGCCCATCCCGAACCTCCTTCTGCAATCCCGCCCCATGCTTTACATACAGCGGATACAGAAAGATCTCATCCGGTGCAAAGGTCACCGCCTCTTTTAACGAGTCCAGAAGGCTGACTACAGTCTGTCCCGGAATTCCATAGATAAAATCCACATTGACACATGGGAAATCAAATTTTTTCAAAAGATCCAGTGCTTCCCTTGCTCTTCCTGCACTGTGTCGTCTTCTCAATGTCTTAAGTTCTCCATCCGAAAAACTCTGAATTCCCATACTAACTCTCGTAGTACCTGCCTGTTTTAGAATCTCAAGCTTTGCCGGTCTGGTCTCATTCGGCGCCGTCTCGATGACCAGTTCCCGGTCAACCGTACATGTAAAATAAATCTCCAACAGCCGGAACATCCACACAAGCTGTTCCTCTGTAAGCAAAAGAGGTGTACCTCCTCCAATCACCAATTCAGCAAACTCGGTCTTGTATGGTGTCAGAAGCTCCTGATACTGCAGGCTTTGTCTTCGAACCGCCTCCAGATAACGGCGAATCTGCTCCTCATGCTGTCCTGTGACCGAAAAAAGATTACAATAGCCGCATTTTGTCCGGCAAAAAGGCAGATGCAGATATAGACTGTGCCCTGATCCTGCCAGACAAGACACATAATCTTTTAAAGAAATACCCGTCAGATGCCGATAGGCAGTCTTATGAGGATAGCTGTACATATATTGTCTGTATGGATTCCTGATACTCATCTCTGTCCTGCCTTATTCTGTTCTATCTGAATCATGTCTGATTCTGTCTTGTTCTATTCTCTTCTGTCCGAATTATATCTGGATCTAATCCCATCCCGTCCGGCTCCGCGATTCCTGGTTTCCATTCCTTCTTCTTACTGCCAACACATCCGGTTATAGGAAGAAATGCTTATAAGGAATCGTGTTAACTATGGGATGATTGATACCATGAAACTGACACCCGTCCTCCCCGTAACAGCTCCCATGGTCCGAACAGCAAATCACAAACGCGCCGCCCCGCAGGCGTTTCCATTCTTCAAACAGACGCCCCAGTTCCCGGTCGACATAACGAAGCGCTGCCTTATGCATGTCTCTTATACCCATCTGACGCTGCCGACGATATGCAGTGTGTAGATCTCGGTG
>CAMWMT010000076.1 GCA_947175375.1 uncultured Clostridiaceae bacterium
CCCCCCACAACTGTTCCGCATATGTGTTGGGAGATCGGCAGGAGATTATGCGCTGCAGTGACGACGGGGAACCGTCCCAGACGGCAGGCAAACCTATGATGGATGTGCTGACCGGCGCAGGACTTACGAACACAGCCGTGGTGGTGACAAGATATTTTGGAGGTACGCTTCTTGGAACCGGCGGTCTGGTGCGGGCATATTCTGCAGCTGTTCAGGAGGGATTAAAGAACAGCCACATCATCACCAAATGCTGGGGAACTCGCTTGAGTATCGGGACTGATTATAACGGAATCGGAAAGCTTCAGTATCTCTTTGGACAGAAGCAGATTCCGATGATGGATGCGGAATATACGGATAAAGTGCGATTTGTGGTGCTGGTCCCTGTATCCAGGGTGCAGGAGATCACAAAAGCCGTTACCGAAGCTACCAGCGGACAGGCTGCGATCACAGAAGAAGGAAGCCTGTATTACGCGGTGGTGGATGGGGAGTATCTGTGCTTTCCTTAAATATTCAGGACAGGAGCATATTTTAGGGCTCCTGTTTTTTCTGGTCTTTTTCCGACCATCCCCACATATGTATAGTCTATGACTGGGGGAATCAGCATGCCATTTTTAGAAACAATTGAAAAAGGAATCTCAAAAGCCAGAGATCTGGGGGAGTTAAGCCGTCTGAACAGTGAAATCGCCATACGGGAGACTCACAGAAAAGAGTGCTTTACCGTTATGGGAGAGAAATACTATGATTCTTTGAAAAACGGAACGGTTCCTGACTGCAGGATCCTGTATCGGGAGATCGAGAATATAGAAGGAGAACTGGAAGGACTTCAGAGGCAGATACAGAGGCTTCAAAAGGTTATGATCTGTCCCGGATGCAGGGCAAAGCTTACGATTGTCAGCGCTTTCTGTCCGTTTTGCGGTGCGGAACTGGCGAAAAGGAATCTCTGTCCGAACTGCGGAGCAGTACTTGACCCGGAAGCCAATTATTGTGTGAACTGCGGAAACCGAGCCATAGGCAGAAAAGAGGAATAGAAATATGTACTGCAGTCAGTGTGGAAAAGAGATCTCCGAAAATGCCAGATACTGTCCGATCTGTGGAGCCAGACAGGAGATGGGAGTCGTGTCTGCAGAAGAAGCTTTGACCAGAAGATCAGCAGACAAGAAGAAGGGGAAGCAGGAAGCGCACAGGTACGGACGGCGGATTGGCAATTTTCTTGTTAGTGTGATTGCACTTTTGATCTTGTTTACAGGAGAGAAGGAGATACCGGATACAACAGTCTATACGCTGCAGCAGATGGATGCCGTCCGTTTTACCGTTCAAAATCAGAGAGAAATGGCTATTTGTGATGAAAAAGGAACCGTTTATACTATAGATATTCCCCGGAAGCTGATGTACAGCGGAGACCATGGTCAAATGGCATATATAGACCAGGATGGAGAGCTGTATTATATGGAAGATATGACGCCTGTTTTTATTGACGATGCGGTAAGTATAGCAGAATGGTCGTTTTATGGGGACACTATTGTATATGTAAGAGATGGGGAGAATGGGAAAAATGAGCTCTGCATCTATGAGAGAAAAACACAGTCATCTGATCGTACCACAGTTACAGGCTGCAGAGAATTTGCCATATCTCCGGACGGAAAGACCGTTGCCTGTGTAGAACCGGATGGAACGCTGCTGCTCTGGCATTCTGGCAGCCAGACATCGATCATATCCAGAAATGTGTCAGAGATTTTTGCATTGTCAGATGAAGGGAAGATGATTCTGTACAGAAAGGATGGAGACAGACTGTATCAGTATGCAGACACTGAGGAGTCAGAAGCTGCATCCATCAGTGGGAACGTCAGCTGTGTCCTGAATGTGTCTCAGACAGAGCTTCTGTATTCGGAAGAGGGAGGCGTCTGGTATTATTCGGCTGATCTGGAAGACCCGGTGCGCCTGAGTGGCGTAAAAGGAGACCTGCTGACCACATGCTATATAGTAGATACTGCATATCAACAGAAGCACGGTTTGATTCTTGAAAAAAAGACACTGAAAGATATGGCTTTTGCTGTCCGTGACCGAAGCAACAGTTCCTATAAAATCTATCGTCTGGACTCAAAAGGTGAGAATGCGGATACGGTACTTAATTATGCAGATCAGTTTCATATTTCCAAAAACGGGAAATCGCTGCTCTATCTGTCCGGACAGAAACTGTACCATATGAAAAATGTAAAAGACAGCCAGAACAAGATTTGTTTGAGTGAGACCATGAATGTCAGTCAGTTCGTTACTGATCCCAGACATGAAAAGATTTGGTTTTCCACATCGGATCAGGAGCTTTATGCTGTCAAAAAGGAAGAATGTATCAGTCTGTCCCGTGATCTGAGCCAGATCTGCGGCTTCTGCGCGAACGGCATATTGTTCCAGGAGGGGCATGATCTGTATTTTGCAGATGGAGAAGAAAAGCTTCTGCTGAAGGAAAACGTCGATCATGTCAGTATACAGGAAAACAATTATGCGATCATTGATACAGACGGAGAACTTTACTATCTAAAGGATCTGGATGAGAGTATCAACCTTATGAGCAGCAGATAGAATCAAAGCCCTTTTCATTATTCAGAAAAAAACAGTGGAAGGGACTGTCGGGAAACTCAGCCCCGGCTGTATGATAAGCGCTCGTATGGAGTGTATCGGACAGCCGGGATTGCATTTTCTGACAGTCCCTTCCATCTGTATTTGTTATCAGTTTTCTGGTTTATAACACTATTAATAACTACGCATTCTTCTTTGCTTCTGCCATCTTCATGGCGCGGACTTTCAGCGGCAGGCCGAACAATGTGATAAATCCGCTGGCATCATGATGATCATACAGGTCGCCAGTAGTGAAGGAAGCGAGAGATTCACTGTACAGGCTGTACGGGGAAGTGGTTCCGGCTTTAATGATGTTGCCCTTGTAGAGCTTGAACTTTACTTCTCCGGTCACATATTCCTGTGTGCTGGTCACAAAAGCCTGTACGGCCTCACGCAGCGGTGTGAACCATTTTCCTTCATAGACGATCTGAGCCATCTTGTTGCCCATGTCTTTCTTAACCTCCATAGTGGCACGATCAAGAACCAGCTCCTCAAGCTGATCATGTGCCTCCATGAGAATCGTTCCACCAGGAGTCTCATAGACGCCGCGGGACTTCATGCCGACTACACGGTTCTCCACGATATCCACGATGCCGATGCCGTGCTTTCCGCCCAGTTCGTTCAGTTTGCGGATGATATCAGCAACTTTCATCTTCTCTCCGTTCACGGAAGTTGGGATTCCTTTTTCAAAAGTCATAGTCACATATTCGCCCTCATCAGGAGCCTTCTCCGGAGTGACTCCAAGAACCAGCATATGGTCGTAGTTCGGCTCGCTCGCCGGATCTTCCAGTTCTAGTCCTTCATGGCTGATGTGCCACAGGTTCCGGTCACGGCTGTAGCTCTGGCTATGGTCGAACGGCAGATGGATGCCGTGCTGTTTGCAGTATTCGATTTCGTCTTCTCTGGACTGCATGGTCCAGACATCGGTCATTCTCCATGGTGCGATGATCTTCAGGTCTGGAGCCAGTGCCTTAATTCCCAGCTCAAAACGGATCTGGTCGTTGCCCTTGCCGGTAGCGCCGTGGCAGATAGCGGAAGCACCTTCTTTTCTTGCGATTTCGACCAGTCTCTTGGCAATGACCGGACGTGCCATGGAAGTCCCCAGCAGGTATTTGTTCTCATAGACAGCGCCTGCCTGTACACAGGGCATGATATATTCTTCTGCAAACTCATCTACGATATCTTCAATATAAAGCTTTGCGGCTCCAGAGAGTTTGGACCGCTCTTCCAGTCCGTCCAGTTCGTTGCCCTGTCCGCAGTCGATGCAGCAGCAGATGACCTCGTAGTCGAAGTTTTCCTTTAACCATGGAATGATGGCGGTGGTGTCCAGACCGCCGGAATAAGCCAGAATTACTTTTTCTTTCATACGTATTCTCCTCTAAAAAATGATGTCTGTTTTCAACTGCATTATACTATACAACAAGTTTGCATAGAATGCAAGTGAAATAATATACATATTTCTCGTATTTTTATAAAAAATAGTTGCATAAAATAGATAAATAACGTATAATTATGCAATCAATGTAAAAAAGCCTGTTCAGAGCGTGCATTCGGGTCCGGTAAAAGGGATCAGCAGTGTGGAATATGGATATGCCGTGAATATGTAAGGAAAAGCACTTGCATGGGTATGGGTTTTGTTATATGATAGAGAACAGTGATTTTTGGAAGGAAAAAGAGGTAGAGAAGATGATCAGAGTTGGAATTATTGGAGCAACAGGATATGCCGGGGGTGAGTTGGTTCGGCTGCTTCTGGGACATAAGGAAGCAGAGATCGTATGGTACGGCTCCAGAAGCTATGTAGATCGGAAGTATGCGGATATTTATCAGAATATGTTCCAGCTGGTGGACGTCACTTGCCTGGATGATAATATGGAAGCTATGGCAGAGCAGGTGGATGTGATCTTTACAGCGACGCCTCAGGGTCTGTGCGCGTCTCTGGTAAATGACGACATTTTAAATAAGGTAAAAATTATTGACCTGAGTGCGGATTTCCGGATCAAGGATGTAGGAGTCTATGAGAAATGGTATGGGATTGAGCACAAATCGCCTCAGTATATTGAAGAAGCAGTCTATGGACTGTGCGAGATCAACCGGGAGGACGTGAAAAAGGCTCGACTGATTGCCAATCCAGGGTGCTATCCGACCTGCAGTTTTCTATCAGTCTATCCGTTGGTAAAGGAAGGGCTGATCGACCCAAATACGATTATCATCGATGCCAAATCGGGTACTTCCGGCGCAGGCCGCGGGGCAAAGGTGGACAATCTGTTCTGCGAAGTGAATGAAAATATCAAAGCCTACGGTGTGGCAGGGCACAGGCACACGCCGGAGATCGAAGAACAGCTCTCTCTGGCAGCAGGAGAGCCGGTACTCATTAATTTTACACCGCATCTGGTTCCCATGCAGAGAGGAATTCTGGTGACTGCATATGCTTCTTTGAAAAAGGACGTTTCTTTTGAAGAAGTGAAAGCGATTTATGATCGCTATTATGAAAATGAATATTTTGTTCGGGTGCTTCCGAAGGACGCGTGTCCGCAGACCCGCTGGGTAGAGGGCAGTAACTTTGTAGATGTGAACTTTAAGATCGATCCCAGAACAAAACGTATTGTCATGATGGGAGCTATGGACAATCTGGTAAAAGGCGCGGCCGGGCAGGCAGTGCAGAATATGAATCTGACGTTTGGAATTGATGAGGCGGAAGGACTGCGGATGGCGCCACTGTTTCCATAAATAGTGGTATTGGTGAATGGTTAGGAGTGAGATACAGACAATGGATATTCGCGTTATGATGATTGAAGATTATGAGAAAGTATATGGTCTCTGGAAGACGATCAATGGCTTTGGCATCCGGAGCATGGACGACTCCAGAGAGGGAATTGAACGTTTCCTGAAAAGAAATCCGACGACCAGCATCACGGCGTGGGAAGGGGATGTGCTGATCGGGGCGATCCTCTGCGGGCATGACGGAAGGCGGGGATGTCTGTATCATGTCTGTGTCCGGAAAGGATATCGGCGTCAGGGAGTAGGAAAAGCCATGGTGGTTGCCTGCATGGAAGCACTGAAGAAAGAAGAGATCAATAAGGTCAGCCTGATCGCCTTTACGAAGAATGATATCGGGAATGCGTTCTGGAACCAGATCGGGTGGACGAAAAGGCAGGACCTGAACTATTATGATTTCACATTAAACGAAGCAAATATCACGGCATTTATTGAAGAGGCTGATTAAGCTGGCAGGGAACAAAGCGGCTGAACAGTACTGACAATTATGGGAGGAAGGAATATGAATCGGTTGGAGCAATATGATCAGCGCATTACTCGCATTATGTCTAAGATTGAAGCACTTAGAGACAGAAAGTTTTCTATTACCTGTGGAGAGTGGCCGCCGGTCTGGAAGCCGCCTTTGAGTGAGGCGGAGGTGGCCGCTTTTGAAGCAGAGAAAGGAATCCGGCTTCCGGAAGACTATCGTCGGTTCATCACTACTGTTGCGGGTTCCGGAAGCCAGCCTTTTTATGGATTACTGTCCCTTCAGGAACAGGACAGTGTCCCAGAACGGCCATTTCCCTATACCTTGGATAATATTGTCTACTTCCTGTATATGACAGAGGAAGAGATGGATGAATTTTATGGCGATGACGATGACGATGCTGTTTTTGACGCCGATTATGGATTGCTGACTTTGTGTACGGAAGGGTGCGGCATGGATAGTGTTCTGGTGGTGAACAGCGAGGATCCGGATACCTATGGAACTGTCTGGTATTATGACTTTGCCAATGACTGTGGTATCATTCCCATGCGGGATAAAGATACGGGAAAGCCTTTCCATTTTCTGGATTGGCTGGAGTATTGGGCAGACCGGACAACGGGTCTGGACAACGATGAGTATTTCGGCTTTGCAGAAACGATACAATTACCGGAACCGCCGGATAATCCCAATATTATGGGAAGAAAGATGGGATGGATCAAATAAGAAAGGACATTCCTCGATATGATACTTGAAAAAGACGACTGGCGATTATTAAACGACGTTGAATATTTGAAAAAGGCATATATAAACCCGACGGATGGAGAAGAAATATGTAAGCATGCACCTCATTTAAAACGTTGCGAATTCTGTTTGGAACCAGTGCAGGTTAATAGGCATCAACGATGGTTTGTCCCTGAGAGTCTGTCCTGTTGTATATGTGAAGACTGCTATAACGACTTTAAAGAGGATTTTGAATGGAAAAAACTTGATGGTTGGGATATTGAATGGTAGCTTATACAGAATCTGGAGGTGGTGAATCATGGAACTCAAGATCATACCTGGTTATGATTTCCCAGAAGAAATAAAAATATTGTTTTCTGAATATACAGAGATGCTGATTGCAGGCGACAGTTCGTTTCAAAAATATCTTGATATTCAGAATTATGATGAAGAATTAGAACATTTGGACATAAAATATGGTTCACCTGATGGCAGATTGTATATTGCGTTTTATGACAGAGAATTAGCGGGTTGCATTGGACTGAGAAAGATAGACGAATGGAATTGTGAAATGAAGAGACTTTATGTCAGACCAGCTTTCAGAGGAAGGAATATTGGCAGCAAACTGATTCAACAAATCATTAAAGATGCAAAAGAAATAGGATATACTTATATGCTATTGGATACGCTTCCGTTTCTGAAGAGTGCCATTCATATGTATAAAGCCTGTGGCTTTTATGAAATACCGAGTTATAATAACAGTCCTATGGATACATCAATTTATATGAAACTTGACTTATAATCCATATCATTCTGGTGGATTCCCTTACTTTTCAAGGAACAGAGCAATAAGGAGAGCAAACGATATGAGAAGAATCATATGTTTTCATAATCCAGATGAAATGAATGGCTATTTAAGCAACTGGTATCTTTCTGATTTTGAGATAGATGGAATAAAATATTCTTCAATGGAGCAATACATGATGTATCAAAAAGCAGTACTGTTTCATGATCACGAAAGTGCGCAGCAGATTTTGGAGACATCCAATGTGGGAAAAATCAAAGCACTTGGGCGTAGCGTGAAAGATTATGATGATCTTGTATGGAATGGATTAAGACAGATCATTGTTTACCATGGTTTGTTGGAAAAGTTTCGCCAGAATGATGAGCTAAAGAAGAAACTTCTTGCCACGCAGAAGGATATTCTGGCGGAATGCGCAGTACAGGACAAGATCTGGGGAATCGGACTATCCATGAAAGATGACAGACGATTTGATATGGAAAAATGGCAGGGACAAAACCTGTTGGGATTTTCCCTGATGTATGTGCGTTCGGTATTAGCACAGGAATTGTGATAAAATGTCACCAACTGAAGCGAAGCGGAAGTTGATGACCTGCGCGAGCATCAGCGAGCTTCCTTATGATGGAATATGAATATTACAGTTGAGAGGAAAGCAGAATTTTAAACGAGGAGGAACAAAAATGAAGATGATTACAGGTGGTGTGACATCCGCGAAAGGCTTTGAAGCAGCGGCGGCGGAGGCACGGATCAAGTATAAGGACCGGAAGGACATGGCATTGATCTACAGCCAGGTTCCCTGCGTGGCAGCAGGAACTTTTACAACTAATGTGGTCAAGGCGGCGCCGGTGAAATGGGATCAGGAGATCGTATATCATGCTCCGGCAGCCCAGGCGGTCGTCATTAATTCTGGTATTGCCAATACATGTACTGGAGAGGAAGGATATGGTTACTGCGAGCAGACAGCCCAGGCAGTGGAACGTTTGCTTGGAATTCCGGTATCTTCGGTACTGGTGGCGTCTACAGGAGTCATCGGAATGCAG
The DNA here is from genome assembly GCA_947175375.1 of uncultured Clostridiaceae bacterium. Lineage (GTDB taxonomy): Bacteria > Bacillota > Clostridia > Lachnospirales > Lachnospiraceae > Hominiventricola. The sequence continues at coordinate 8,417 of CAMWMT010000076.1, forward strand.
CTTCCCATTGACCGGATTCGGGATGGCGTCGCGCTTCTGGTGGAAGGCAAGGCAGATACGGAGGAAGCCGGACTGGAAGCGGCGAAAGCCATTATGACTACAGACACAAAGCCTAAATATGCGGCAGCGCAGGTAGAGATTGGTGGAAAGACAGTCACTGTGGGCGGTATGTGTAAAGGCTCCGGTATGATCCACCCCAATATGTGTACGATGCTCAGCTTTGTGACAACGGATGCGGCGGTCACAAAAGAGATGCTGCAGAAAGCATTGAGCGAGGATATTAAAGATACTTATAATATGGTCTCTGTGGACGGAGATACATCCACCAATGATACGGTGCTTCTGATGGCAAATGGTATGGCAGGCAATCCGGTGATTGAGAAAGAAAATGAAGATTACGCGGCGTTTAAAGAGGCACTGAATTATGTCAATACGGAATTGGCGAAGAAGATCGCAGGTGAGGGAGAGGGTGCTACGTGGCTTTTCGAGGTAAAGGGAGGCGGCGCGGAGAACAAGGAGCAGGCAGTCACTCTCAGCAAATCCG
>CAMWMT010000077.1 GCA_947175375.1 uncultured Clostridiaceae bacterium
TTATCAGTCCGGTTTTGAGGGAATGAGATATTCCATTTCCAATACGGCAGAGTATGGTGATTATATCACCGGACCGAAGCTGATCACGGAAGAGACCAAGGCGACCATGAAGAAGATTCTGAAAGATATTCAGGACGGTTCCTTCGCAAAAGAGTTCCTTCTTGATATGTCTGCTGCAGGTGGACAGGCTCATTTCAAGGCTATGAGAAAACTGGCTTCCGAGCATCCGTCAGAGAAGGTTGGAAAAGAGATCCGGAAGCTGTACAGCTGGAATGGTGAGGATAAATTACTGGATAACTAAGAGTTTCAGGGAGAGGATGCCGTAAAACGTATCTTCCGGTTCCCGGCAGGTGCTGGCGGGAGCCGGAAGCTGTGTTTTGCGGCATCTCTTTTATGCACAGGCCCGCATATGGAAACTTGCTGCTGGTGCAGCATGCGGGCCGTGCGGCGAGTAGGGAGATATTCTTCCCTACTCGATTCTGCTTTATCGGTATATGGGATATGAGACTGAAGGAGTACATGGTGAAGAAAGAAGGATTTTCGGTCAGGCAGATACAGTGCCTGTTTCTGGCATTTCATGTGCTGGTGTTGGTATATGCAATTCTGTTTCTGCATCCGTTTTATGGGTCGAATGATGAATTTTCGCTGGCGGCGATCGCATCAGGCGCGTATGGGGAACCTACGCAGTATTTTATCTATATCCACAGCGGGTTCGGGTGGTTGCTGAAGGTGTTTTACCTGCTAGTGCCTGGGGTAAACTGGTATACGCTGATCATGTATGGGATGATATTTTTGTCCTTGAGCGTGATCGGGTGCGTATGGATTGCTCGCTCAGAACGGACAGGCACGATTTTGGCGGGTATGCTGGTACTCGCCTGTACCCAGCCACTGTATGTGGAATTTCAGTATACGAAGACGGCGGCTGTGGTGACGGCAGCCGGTTATGTGCTGTTGTTCTGTACGCAGGGTTATGATGAAAATGATTCAGATGAGTTGACGAAGCGGGTACCTGCAATTATGTGGAGGCACATGGCTTTGACTGGTGGGATTCTTTTTCTGCTCTTCGGAAGCTGGATTCGTTTTCATGCGTTTGGCATGATCACGATCATGGCATTCGGGCTGTGGCTGGGCCGGGTGCTGGTCCTGAGGAAAGACCGGAAAGTGAAACGATTCCTGCTACGGGACTGTATGCCCTGTATGCTGGCATTTGGATTGATACTGGGAAGTATCCTGCTGGAAAATGTATTTGTGTACACGCCGGGAAGTCCGGAAGCACATTATCGGGAATATGACAGGGCAAGGCAGAAACTCCTTGACTATGGAGTGCCGGACTGGGATGAATATCAGGCAGAATACGAGGCGTTAGGGCTTACCAGGACAGATTGTATTAATCTGCAGAACTGGCTGATCGCGGATTATGATCGATATACAGCAGAGACCTTTCAGTCGATCGTGGCATTTCGGCAGGACAGGCCGTTTCAGTGGGAATATCTGATCGATTATCTGGTGATCCTTGCCAAAAAGCCACTGTTCATCCTGGGAGTGTTGGTGACGCTTTTGTGGCTTTTTCGGTTATCTTCCTGGAGAAAGAGGCAAGGTTGGGTTCTGGTTTTGTATCCGTATCTAGCACTGCTTGGTATCTATCTGTATTTTATCAAGATCTATCGGGTGTTGCCGATTGTGGTGACTGCATGTTTGATGGGGTTTGTGATCTTTACCTGGTCAGCTGCGGAAGAAGAGATTGCAGTTTACTTGGAAAAAAAGCTGATGGGGAGTAGGGGAATGATCTTTGGACTGGCCGGACTGTTTTTGACAGTAGGGATCTGTTTTCGGATGTTGATCATGCCAGTGTTTCAGGAACCGGTACAGAGATCAGAGCCCAGTATCGCATTTCGGTCCCTGTATGACACGATCAGTGAGGATAAGAAGATCTATTATGCTTTTGATCCTTTTACCAACAATGGAGTAGAGCTTGGTTATTCCATCTTTGAAAAGCTGCCGGAAGATTATCTGACAAACGTTTTTACCCTGGGTGGCTGGGAGACCGAATCTCCTCAGGTTATATCCAATCTGGCACAATATGAACAGAGGAGTCTTTTGACGTCTCTTTATCAAAGTGACCGGGCAGTGCTGATATCGGACACTTTAATGGAACATATCATGCTTCATCTGCAGGATATTTATGATGGTATATTTATTACGTACTCAAAAGTAAATCAGATAGGAAATTTTGATCTTTTTGCGTTGAATTATAAGATGTCCGGACTGAAGGACAATGAAACGTTCACAGCTTCATTGGATCGAACCTATACGGCAGAGAATGAACGGTATGATGTGTTTGAGGCGACCGTGAACATGACACCGGAGGAGCTGGATGGGAAGAGTGTATTCCTCTGGATGGAGAGCGTGGAGAGCGGCAAGAGACGGATGTATCAGGGAACCTGGCAGCAGCAGGATGCGGATGGACTGTATTCCATGCTTTATGATATGAAGCTTGCAGATACAGATCAGGCTAAGTTCATGATTCCGAAGCTCAGTTACCCGCTGGATGATCGCTATGAAGTCCATATTGTGATTCGGGACGGGGACAAAGGGGAGAAGATCATAACAGAGAACTATCTGTACGGAACATTAGTAGTTCAATAAGTATGTATTATGGAAAGAAGGAGCGGCGATGAAGAAGAGACAGGTGAATTTTGAACTTCTCAGGATTTTGTGCATGTATATGATCGTGGTCGGGCACTGTCTGTTTCATGGAAGAGTGACTGCAAAGCTTGGATATGGAACGGTGAATTATTTCCTGTCCTATCTGATTCAGTCATTTTCGGTGGTACATGTAAACTGCTTTGTGATGCTGGCAGGATATTTTTCCATTGACAGGGACTTTCAGACACAGAGACTTCTGAGGTTCTGGAGACAGGTAGCATTCTACTCTGTAGTGATCTATCTGACCTGTGGGATCAGTATCGGAGTTACCGGCGCAGATGTTATAAAAGCGATATTTCCTATCTCTTCCAATACCTACTGGTTTGCGTCCGTCTATATGGGGCTTACGCTTCTGATGCCTTTTGCTGGAATGCTGGCTGTGCGGCTTAGGAAGAAGCAGTATCAGTGTCTTCTTGTGCTTCTGGCTCTTTTCCTCAGTGTGAACCATATGATCTTTCGGGTGAACACATATGGAAGTTATGTGGGACGTGAACTTTCCTGGTTCCTGTTTCTTGCATTGCTGGCAGGCTATGTAAAGCTTCATACCAGGGCGGACAGGAGATATTTCTGGTATGGATTATTTGGGTATATATCTGCTTCTCTTATGGTACTTGCCAGTGTCTATCTGTCTGTTAGACTGCATCAGGAGGATATCGGGTATTTTCTCAATTATAATTCCCCTCTGGCGCTGGCAGCAACCTGTTCTCTGTTTCTGTGCGTGAAAAATATGTCTTGGAAGGAGAGCAGGCTGGATGGAGTGATCCGGAAGACCGCAGGCGCGGCATTTGGTGTTTATCTGATCCATGACAATTATCTGATCCGATATCTGGTATGGGATATGTTCCGTGCCAGTAAAGTGGCACGGACGCACTGGGCAGTCATTTACGCAGTGCTGGCAGCGGTTATCGTGTATGTAGTATGTACCTGTCTGGAACTGCTGCGCCAGTGGGTGTTTCAAAAAGCTGGGAGCTGGTATGCCAGGTCGGCGTTGTATCGGAGTGAGCAAAGGTTTTGCGTCCGTTTGAATGAATTGTTGAAAATGTCAGAGAATCATCCCGAATCGTAGATCTTTACAAATCAGAATGGTACTCACAATGACAGGTCTAAATGCAAATAATAGTTGCTTAATCTACACGGATAGTTTATAATAGGATGGCAGGCAGATGAAAAAGAAGACATATCAGGAGGAATACATATGTTGGATGAAAGAGATCTGCAGGCTGTCCGAGAGATCGCTGCAGAAGTCACTACGGATGTTGTTGTAAGGCTTGTACCGGATATTGTTGCAAAGGTTACAACAGACATTATTGACAGACGCGTACCGGAGATCATTGATGAACGTGTACCCGGTATTGTCACGACGATTGCGAATGATATTGTCAAAAAAGCAATTCATGATTCAGAAGTTATGCTTCTGGACGAGATGGAACGCTATGACAGGAAGAACGAAAGAAAATTTGCGGAGATTCAGAAAGATCTGTCAGAACTGAAGGGCCTGTATCGGATGATCAAAAATGAGCAGGATACGATAGCCATTCTGATCAAAAATCTGGAAGATCATGAAACGAGAATCTCCCGTCTGGAAGGACAGAGTACACCAAAGAGTCCGAAGATACGTGAGATAAAGCCCTGACCCTGTCGTAAAGGGCCTGTAAAACGAAAAACTCCTGCTTGACAAGAGCAGGAGTTTTTGCTATGATACATTCCAGTGAAATAAGTAAATGCGTTGATGAGGAATAGTACATTCGGACTTGAATACAGAGAGCTGTCGGTTGGTGCGAGACAGTAGAGAGGATGTCTGGAACTCGCCTCGGAGCGGCTGTCCAAAATCTTTTATATATTTATAGAAGAAAGTAGATGCAGACGGGTTCCCTGCCGTTACAAAGGGAAGGATATAAGAGTAACATCCGTATCCGTAGAGTGTGTGAAATCATTCATGAAATCAGAGTGGTACCGCGTAGGACAGTATGTCTTTCGTCTCTGGGTTATACAGAACCTGGGATGGAAGGCTTTTTTATTTCCAGAAACTGAAGGGGCTGTCGCAAAATGCTCTTTGTCTGTGTGCTCAGCACTTGTATGGAATGGATTGGACAGACAAAACCAGTTCTCAGTTCACTCCAATCCACACAGCGTTGCTGAGCACACGGACAGGATTACATTTTACAACACTCCCTTCAGACAGATGCAAATCAGAAAAGGAGAGACAGGATAATGAATCACAAAAAGTATACCAGACAGTATTTTATGCCCCCGGAACGGTGTATGGAGTGGGCAGAAAAAGAGTATGTGGATCATGCACCGGTATGGTGCAGCGTGGATTTACGGGATGGCAATCAGGCACTGGTCATTCCCATGACTCTGCAGCAGAAGCTGGAATTCTTTCAGCTCCTTGTAAAGATCGGTTTCAAAGAGATCGAAGTCGGATTCCCGGCTGCATCGGAGACAGAGTATGAGTTTCTCCGTGCGCTGATCGAGCAGGATCTGATTCCGGATGATGTGACGGTTCAGGTACTGACACAGGCAAGAGAGCATATCATCCGGAAGACCTTTGAGGCGCTGAAGGGGGCGAAGAATGCGATTGTCCATGTGTATAATTCCACTTCTTTGGCGCAGAGGGAGCAGGTATTCCATAAATCAAAAGAAGAGATCCTTGAGATCGCCGTAGAAGGAGCAAAGCTTCTGAAAGAACTGACGGAGGAAGCAGGGGCGGATTACCGTTTTGAATACAGCCCAGAGAGCTTTACCGGGACAGAGCCGGAATTTGCGCTGGAAGTATGCAATGCGGTACTGGATGTGTGGAAGCCGACCGCAGATAAAAAAGCGATCATAAATCTTCCGGTAACCGTGCAGCTTTCCATGCCGCATGTATATGCGCAGCAGATCGAATATGTCAGCAAACACTTAAAATACAGAGAAAATGTACTGGTCTCCCTTCATCCGCATAACGACCGTGGATGCGGGGTGGCCGATACAGAGATGGGACTTCTTGCCGGAGCAGAGCGGGTGGAAGGAACATTATTTGGAAATGGAGAGAGAACAGGAAACGTGGATATTGTCACCCTGGCAATGAATATGTATGCACAGGGTGTCGATCCGGAGCTGGATTTCACGAATATGAATGAAATCTGCGATGGATATGAGCTCTATACCGGTATGAAAGTCAATGAGCGCAATCCATACAGCGGCGCTCTTGTATTTGCGGCGTTCTCCGGATCCCACCAGGATGCCATTGCAAAAGGCATGAAATGGATCGAGGAGAAAGATCCGGAGCACTGGACAGTGCCATATCTGCCCATTGACCCACAGGATGTGGGAAGAAGCTATGATGCGGATGTCATCAGGATCAACAGCCAATCTGGTAAAGGCGGCGTCGGATATATTCTGGAGAGGAATTACGGAATCGCCATGCCGGCGAAGATGCGCGAGGCCATGGGATATGCAGCAAAGGCGGTATCGGATGAACTGAACAAAGAGCTGCAGCCGGAAGAGATCTATAAAGTATTTGAAGCGAAATTTGTCGGGATCAAGACACCATACCAGATCCTGGAAGTGCATTTTAAGCAGGTAAATGGAATTACTACAGAGATCACCACATACTATAATAATGAAAAGAGGGTGACGACAGCTACCGGTAATGGTCGCTTGAATGCAGTCAGCAATGCATTAAAGAAGGCTTATGGATTTAATTACAATCTGATTACTTATCAGGAGCATGCATTGACAGGAAGTTCTAGTTCCAGCGCTATTGCTTATGTGGGAATTCAGACTCCGGATAAGAAGATTCACTGGGGTGCAGCCATTGATCCGGATATTATCCGTGCTTCTATTGATGCTCTGTTAACGGCAATCAACCATTCGGTCCAGTAAAAGATGATATCTGAAAACGTGCAGGGCGTGTTTTAAACGTTATAGCGACAAAAAATCAGAACGTTTTTCACATTTTTTTGTGAGAAACGTTCTTTTTTTGTATTTCTGTCATAAAAATGAAAAAAACAGTTCATAATAGTTAACAAAATCGTAATATATATATTGACATTTGGATTTATCCAGAGATATAATGCCAACTTGTAACCAGGCATCAGAAAGACTGATGTCTGAGGATCGACAGTCATGTCGGGCAATGAAACAGAAAAGGAGAATATGTATGCGTAGATGTTATCGGGGTGCTGCGCTTGCGCTTGGAGGAATCCTCATGACAGGCCTTACATCCCATGATTCCTGCAGTTTCGGTACTTTGACCGTATATGCTGCAGAGGACACACTGACCGAAGAGCTGGAAACGGCATTTCAGGAGGAAGTCCGGACAGGGGAAGAAAACGTCACAACGGATATACAGGAAGAAGAACCAGAGATGGTTGACGAAGTGCCGGAAGAAACAGCTATGGAAGATGCAGGTCTGGAAGCAGAAGAACCGGCTGTAGAAGAAACAGGTTCCAAATCAGCCGGAGAGGAGCCGGCTACGGAAGATGTAGATTTAGAATCGGTTATGGAAGATACAGGATCAACAGAAGAACCAGTTATGGAGGAATCCGCACAGGAAGAAGCTGCTTCAGAAGAATGTTTTGCAGAGGGATCGAGTGACCCACAGGGTTTGGCGGAACAGGAGTATCAGGTGCTCCTAAAAATCGTAGAAGCGGAAGCCGGAGGAGAAGATTCCACCGGAAGACTGCTGATCGCGAACGTGATCATGAACCGTGTACGAAGCGGACGTTTCCCCAATACGATCACCGAGGTGGTATATCAAAGATGCAGCGGAAGGGCACAGTTTTCGCCTGTGTCAGATGGTAGAATCGATCAGGTCAGTGTCTCGCCGGAGACGGTGGAAGCGGTAGCAAGAGCCATGAATGGAGAAGATCTTTCGGCGGGAGCTTTATATTTTCGGTCAGTGTACAGTAAGAGCGGTTGGTTTGATCGGGCACTTCATCGGGTGCTTGAACACGGAAATCATATTTTTTATACCATGTAAAGAGGGAGAGGCCGTAAAAGCCTCTTTCTTTTTTTGGATTCCTGTGATAGAATACACGCATGCAACAGACAACAAATGTAAGGAAATGTAAGCAAAGGAATGAGAGACTATGGAATTGTTGTATAAAAGCACGAGAGGTGATAAGACACAGATCACGGCATCTCAGGCGATTCTTCAGGGACTTGCCGAAGACGGAGGACTGTTTGTACCGGTCCGGATTCCCCGCCTGGAAGTCGGCCTGAAAGCGCTTGCCGACATGAGTTATCAGGAGACGGCATATGAAGTCATGAGGCTTTTTCTGACGGATTTTACGGATGATGAATTAAAATACTGTATCAACAGTGCCTATGATGGAAAATTTGACACAGAAGTCATCGCGCCTCTGGCGAAGGTAAATGGCGCTTATTATCTGGAACTGTTTCACGGAGCAACGATCGCATTTAAAGATATGGCGCTTTCCATCCTGCCCTATCTGATGACAACCGCGGCGAAGAAAAATCAGATTAAAAATGAGATCGTTATTCTGACAGCGACCTCTGGGGATACAGGAAAAGCGGCACTGGCCGGATTTGCGGACGTGCCGGGTACCAGGATCATTGTGTTCTATCCAAAAGACGGAGTCAGTCCCATACAGGAAAAGCAAATGGTGACCCAGAAGGGAGACAATACACTGGTTGTCGGCATCCGGGGAAATTTTGATGATGCCCAGAATGGAGTAAAAGCGATCTTTGGTGATATGGAGATGAAGCAGGAACTGCTCGATGCGGGTTTTCAGTTCTCCAGTGCCAATTCCATCAACATTGGACGTCTGGTTCCTCAGATCGTATATTATGTTTATGCTTATGGAAAGCTTCTGGAAAGTGGAGAGCTGACAGAAGGAGAGCAGATGAACGTGGTTGTTCCGACCGGTAATTTTGGCAATATCCTGGCGGCATATTACGCGAAGCAGATGGGCCTGCCTGTAGGAAAACTGATCTGTGCATCCAATGACAACAAGGTCCTGTATGATTTTTTCCGGACCGGAGAATATGACAGAAACCGTCCATTCATCCTGACGACTTCTCCGTCCATGGATATCCTGATCTCCAGTAATTTGGAGCGGCTTTTGTACCGGATCTCCGGTGAAGACGCAGGGAAAGATGTGGAACTGATGAAGCAGCTGGCGGAAGAAGGAAACTATGAGATCACATCTGAGATGAAAGAACAGCTTTCAGATTTTTATGGATTTTATGCGACGGAGGAAGAGACGGCATCAACGATCGCCAGGATATATGAAGATACTGGAT
>CAMWMT010000078.1 GCA_947175375.1 uncultured Clostridiaceae bacterium
TATAATCTTATGTATAGATTATAACAGATTTATGCATTATTCAACACGCCCTAAAAAGAATCAGACTTTTTCAGTACCTTCTGATCATACAGGTCTGGTTTGTACATAAGCAAAAGGGACCAGCCATCTCTCTAATCCTTTACCCCTCCGGCTGCAATCCCGGCGATAAAGAATTTATTACATAGCAAAAATATAGTCACAATCGGCATGGTTGCCAGAAGTGTTCCGCACATGACCGCGCCATAATCCGTCTTGGTGAACATGCCCTGCAACTGTCCGAGTGCCACCTGTACCGTATAGACCTTCTGATCGTTCAGTACGATCAAAGGCCACAGGAAATCATTCCAAGAGGATACAAATGTATGGATCGCCAGAAAGGAAAGCCCCGGTATTGTGATGGGGAAACCGATATTCCAGAATAACCGGAAAGTACCGCAGCCATCGATCCGCCCGGCATTGAGCAGGTCGTCGTGGATGGCGCCCTTGCAGTACTGCGTCATCCAGAAGATTCCGAATGCTGGAATCATATTGGGAATGATTAGTGCTTTTAAAGTAGAGATCCATCCAAGCTTCCCCATCATGGTCAGCTGCGGGATCATCAGAAGCTGCTGAGGGATCATCATGGTCATCAGCAAAAAGGAATATAAAAATCTCTTCCCTGGAAACTCAAACTTTGCAAAATAGAATGCTGTCATAGAGCAGAAGAACAGCGCAAGCCCTGTCTTTGCTCCGGAGACGATCAGGGAATTCAGAATTGCTTTCGGGAAATCAATGATCGTAAACAGCGCCTCCAGGTTAGACAGGAAGGAACCACCCGGAATCATCACCGGAGGATACCGGAAAAATTCCGAGGAAGTACGCGTGGACATAACCGCCAGCCAGTAAAAGGGAAACAGAGAGATCAGTGCCCATAGGATAAGCCCTCCATAAAACAGGATATTTCGAACGCTTTTTCCTGTATTTATCTTTTTCTGCATCACTGCCTCCTCCTATTCTGTATCCCTCTGCACCATCTTCCAGTTCAGGAAAGAAAATGCACATATAATCACAAACAGTCCCCAGGATACCGCAGAGCCATATCCAAACTGCCGCTCAAGGAAAGCCTTGTTATACAGGTACAGCACTACCGTCATACCTGATTTTGCGATCCCGCCGGCTTTTCCAACCAGCATATAGCTCTCTTCCATCAACTGCCATCCGCCAATCGTAGAGGTCACGATAATAAATATGATCGTAGGATTCAGAAGTGGGATCGTGATCCGGCGGAAGATCTGCCAGTTGCTGGCACCATCAATGCGTGCTGCTTCATACAGATCTGGCGGAATCTTCTGCAGTCCTGCCAGAGCAATGATGGCATTATAGCCGGTCCACCGCCACATGACCACCAGGGCAATCACAAACTGTACCCAGAACGGAATGGACATCCATTTGACCGGATTCATGTGAAGGCTGGTCAGGAGAAAGTTCATCAGGCCATAATTGCTGGCAAACATGGTAGCAAATACGATAGCAACTGCCACGGTCGAGGTGACATTTGGCAGAAAATAGACTGCCCGGAATATGGCTTTGCATTTCAGGGTACTCAGATTCAGGATAAATGCAAAGACCAGCGCCAGGATCACCATAGGAATCGTGGACAAGCACCAGATGATCAGCGTATTCAAGACCGCTTTTAAGAACACGGTATCTTTGATCAGGTACTGATAATTCAGGAAGCCGACAAACTCCTTCTCACCACTTCCGGACCATTTATAAAAAGACAACACCAGCGAATAAATCATCGGATACAGTCCAAAAATGGAATATAAGATAAAGAATGGACTGATCAGCAGATAGACCATCCAGTTTGCACGGATCGCAGCCATCAGTTCTCCGGATTTTTTCTTCTTTTTTTCCTTTTTGCTCAAACAGGCTCCCTCCTTTAAACAGGGCTTCCCTGTTCCAGGTCAAAGTCCTTCCTGGAACAGGGAATAAAATCTCACAATATCTTTTGATTACAATGTGGCTTTCAACGCCTCACAGCCTTTCATTGCATCTTCCCAGGCCTCATCTACATCCTTTCCGGCATCCTGGATCAGCATCAGTTCATCATAGAAATACTGACGGAATGCGGAATAATTCAGTCCCAGATACTGGGAAGGAACATTTTTCACTGCATCCACAAAGATTTCATTAACCTTCTGTCCGCCAAAGAACTCATCCTCTTTCAGGACTTCCGGAGAATCCACCGCTTCCAGGTTCGTCGGGAACAGAGATTCTGTTTCCAGAGCAGTCAACTGGTTTTCGGCATTCTGCAGCCACAGGATCACTTCAAACGCTTCTTCCGGATGCTCGCTTGTAACAGGGATACCCATGCAGGAACCACCATTGTTAGCAGGTCCGCCCGGCATACTGGTCACACGCCATTCTCCTGCGGTATCCGGCGCTGTACTCTTCAACATTTCCAGCGTCCATACTGCGCCGCAGTATGCTGCCACATCGCCATTATTCATGGCTGCGCCCCACTCGGTTCCGTACATATCCGGCATACCGAATACATAATCTGAGAACTCTGCCGCTTTATAGAAGGCTTCTTTGACATGGTCCTGGTCTCCGATAAATTCATCATTCCGGTTGATCAGTCCCTCTTCCTGCTGGCTGATCATCATCAGGAACAAGTTCTTGATAAAGTCGAACATATAGACTCCGGTCTTTTCCTTCATCTGCTTTGCAGCTGCAAGCGCTCCGTCCCAATCAGACATCAGTGCTGCCACTTCATCAGGCTCCGTAGGAAGTCCTGCTGCCTCAAACAGGTCTGCACGATAATACATAGCCGTAGGACCCGCATCAATCGGAATCGCGATCAGTTTCTCGCCGTCTCCGGTCATGGCATTCTTCCATTTCCATTCCACGTACTGATCCTTGTACTGATCCGCAAGAAACGGCTCGTCCAGAAGGTTGTTGAACTTGTCCGCACTGGGCAGGATATTGCTTACCCAGTCATCCATCACCAGGATATCCGGCAGCGGGGAGTCGGAAGCCAGTGCCGTCAGCACTTTCTCTTCCATGTTTTCACTGTTGAACTTGTTGATGTTCACGCGTACACCGGGGATCGCTTCCTCTACCTGCTCCACCAGTTCTTCATGGATAGAGCTCTGCCAGCACCACATCTCCAGTTCGATGACATCGGAGCTGCTGTCCCCACCTGCGTTTTCATTTCCTGCTGTACCTGATGAAGATTCCTTCTGACCACCGCAGCCTGCAAGACAGCCTGCCGTCATTGCCAGACACAGCAACAATGCCATAAGTCTCTTTTTCATTCCTTTTTCCTCCATTCATTGCTTTTTTCACACCATTTATTTCAGACGCTCTTGCGTCCTGGCGGCATTTCAAATAAGATCAGATCAGCCGGATCGTGATTGTACGGTCCGAAAGTCCGGGACGGCATGCGCTCACCGTAACTTTTGCCTCTCCTTTGTGTCCCAATGCCTTCGTCTTGATCCAGAAGGCAATGGTCCCTCCCATCACCGGAACCGTATCCGGTCCGATCAACTCAATATCGCCTTCTACCGTGATCTTCCCGATCCCAAAGTGATGCAGCATCCGAAGCCCGTCCGTATCCCGGAAGGTACAGACCACACGAGTCTCATCCACACGGTCACAATACAGTTCCATATCATCGGCCACTACATCCAGTTCTTTGAGATATGGATTCTTTGTACAGGTGATGCGGGCTGCTTCTTTCTGATCCACATAACCGACGATGGTAGAGCCTTCCCAGAATAACTGCCAGAACACATCACTCTCGCTCACCTCTATAGGTGCATGTTTCAGTCCCGGAAACCGGCTGCTGGGATAGAATCTTCTGGTCTCATCTTCGGAAAGCGTGACATCAATATAGTCGCAGTTGGTCAGTACATAAAATGGCGTTACCGCTTCCGAACGCTCTCCGCGCCCGATCACCGAACAAGGCTGCAGCACGACTTCTTCCTTGGGATCCTTCTGGCTTCGATAGAAGTAAGAAGCCCATTTGGGAACCCGGAACATGTCCAGCACCCCATGATAGCAGATCTTCTCCTGACGGGAATGGTCATGATGTGTATTATAGTCAAACATACACCAACCAAGAGCCCCCAGATAATTATCACTGGTGAGCACCTTATCCACGACCCTTGCATGATAGAGAGCAAACCGCTCATGACGCATGGCAGAATCCCCCGGCTTTGTACAATTTAAAGGAGCCGTATGCTCGCTGATCAGGTACGGCACTTTATAAGGAAGCCCCGTCACCGCCTGCTGTTCCTGGATCATGAATTCCCCTCTGTCCGGATCTCTCGGGCAAGGCGGCGTATAGTCATTGTAGCTGTAGATATCCTCCAGAAGAGGGCTGTTCGTATGCCAGCGCACGCCGGATGTAGGCCTTGTGGGATCCATCTCCTTACAGAGGCGGTTCATCTCTGCATAAAATACATCGTCATCCGGACTCTCATTCAGCCTTGTCCCCCATATGATGATCGATGGATGGTTAAAATGTCCCAGCACCATATTTCTAAGGTCACTGCGGGAGATCTCTTTGTATGCTTCTCCGCCCAGATATCCCCATCCGGGAACCTCTTCGAATACCATAAGTCCAAGTTCATCGCAGCGGTCCAGGAAATATTTGCTCTGCATGTAATGTGAGCAGCGTACTGTATTCACCCCAAGTTCCGTCTTCAGGATATCCGCATCCTTCTGCTGAGGCCTCTTTCCCATGGCATATCCCACATAAGGATAACTCTGATGCCGGTTCAGACCGATCAGCTTCACCTTATGGTCGTTGAGATAAAAGCCTCTGGCATCCACCCTCGTTGTACGGAAGCCCACACGGGTATGATGTTCGTCCAGTACGCATTCTCCCCGGAGCAGTGTCGCTTTCACCTCATACAGAACCGGCGCGTCCAGTTCCCAGCGCTCGACCTTCGGCAAAACCTCCTCCAAAAGCTTCACATGGCACAGCCCTTTTTCCACCTGTATCTGACGTCGGAAGCTGTGGACCGGACTGCCTTCTTTTGACACCTCGACCAGCATCTCCCCCTGAAATGCATCCCCATGGTTCTGGATCATAAGTTCCGGAAAGACCGTCGCTTCCTCCCCGTTTAATGTATAGCGGAACAAATCCTGGATGATATAAGCCGGTTCCAGAACATAGAGCGTCACATCCCGATAGATCCCGCCATACAGAAGATAATCCACCGTACTGCCTTCCGGCGGGATATCCGGCCTTGTATTGGAATCCACCATCAGCATCAGCTTGTTCTCACCTTCATGCACATAAGCAGTGATATCAAACAGCGCGATAGAATAAGCGCCTTTGTGGCTTCCTACCTTCTTCTCATTCACATACAGATCGTAGTAAGTGGAAACCCCCTCGAACTCCACCACAACTCTCTGATCTCCCAATACCGGCAGCTCAAAAAATCGCACATAAGTAGAAAGGCAGCCGCACATAAATTCATCAAAGCAGTCATAGGGAATCTCCCTCACTGTATGAGGAATATGCACATTTTCAAAAGCGTCGTATTCCTTCTGCGTAATATACTCTGGTTTAAATTCATCTTTAAACTTCCAGTTCAGATTTAAAGACTGTCCGTTTCTCATACCCTCTTTTCCTTTCCGAGGTCAGGATCTCAGGATCCGTCTACCTTGTGATGATTATATATGACACGGATTTATTTTACAAACCGGCGTCCTGTCCGTATCGTATAAAGAAAGGTAATCCGTATTATATTGAGTTATTCCGAAAATAATCCACTTAAAAATCCAAAAATAATACAGTTTTCCTGCATATTTATACATTCCATTTCTGTATATTCCAAAAATATTCCTTATTAAAACCTTAAAAAATTTTTTTATTTTACGGATTTTCAATCTTTTTTATTGTTTTTATTGCATTTTTCTTATATAATATACACAAATATATTCTTTGTCTGAGGATTGCCATGAATTACAAAATCGTGATTGATGAAAAGAAACTTTTTCAGATTATCTCCCCTGTATCCAGATTCTGTAAGAGCAGGATCCGTTTCTTCGAGGACCGCTCTCTGTCCTATCTGGGCGATGCCAGGGAACCTGTCTCCTTCTGCCAGCTGCTTGCGCGCTATCCACAGACCTGTCGACTCTGTACCAAATGCAATGAAGCTGCAAATTCCCGCTGCAAAGAAAACCGGCACAGCTTTTCCTATCTCTGTCATGCTGGCCTGATCGAGATCACCTGTCCTGTATGGTACAAGGACATCTATGTAGGGAATCTTTCCTTTGGCCAGTTTCGCAGACCTAAGAAACAGCCCGATGATGCCAGCCTTGCATACTGGGCTGGGCTGACCGGCCTGGATCCGGACAAGATTCGAAAAGCCTATATGTCCCAGCCCTTGTTGGATGACAAAGGGATTGCGGGCGCCCGGACGATCCTGGAGCTTTGCGTCGAAAAGCTTTTAAAAGAAGATGTTTTCTATGTCGGCCATCAGGATTCGATCAACCGCATCGAACAGTATGTCCATGCCCATCTCTCCGAGCCGCTCACACTGGAAGACATCGCCTCCCATGCCTATATGAATCCTTCTTATCTAAGCGCCATGTATCATAAGACCACCGGCATGACCCTGTCGCAATATATCCATCAGGTTCGGATCTTACGTTCCATCTATCTGATCCTCAATACGACCAGATCCATCACCCAGATTGCTGCGGATGTGGGGTTTAAGGATGCCAACTATTTTTCTAAAGTGTTTCGAAAAAGAACCGGCCTTACCCCAACCGAATACCGGAAGCAGATCGCTGCTGGCACCATCACCCCTTAAGGAGCCTTTTATAAATGATTTGGGCATAATGCCCAAATCATATTTTACGGTTTCGGTAATAAATCCATATTGGCGCTCAGTGGAAAATGATATAATGGACTTGATCAAAGGCGAGAATAGCAAAAGGAGGAACCAATATGCTGACGAAAAAACAGAATCTGTTGGAGACGATTAGGGGTGGGAGTCCTGACCGGTATGTAAACATGTATGAGGCATTTAAGATTTGTAAAGATACCCCGTACTTTTCCAATAATCCAGCTCCGGTAAAGGGAGGACCTAATGTGGTGAACGCCTGGGGCGTTACTTTATCATTTCCGGAAAATACACCTGGAGCATTCCCGGTACATACGCCAGACAAAATCGTGATCAAAGATATTACCCATTGGAGAGATTATTTAACAGTCCCACAGGTAAAATATCCGGAGTCTGTATGGGAACCATATATCGCAGAGGTCGAGAAAATCGACAGAAATGAGTATTTTGTCACTCCCATGGTATATCCGGGGCTGTTTGAGCAGACACATTATCTGATGGAGATTCAGGAATGTCTGGTCAGCTTTTATGAAGAACCAGAGGCAATGCATGAACTGATCGACTGCCTGACGGAATGGGAACTGGCTTATGCGGAAGAGATCTGCCGTCACTATCATCCGGATGCCCTGTTCCACCATGATGACTGGGGCAGCCAGATATCTACATTCCTCTCTCCGGCGATGTTTGAAGAGTTTTATTTTCCTGCATACAAGCAGATCTACGGATATTACAAAGAACATGGCGTGCAGGTAATCATGCATCATTCAGATTCCTTCGCAGCAACGCTGGTTCCGATGATGATCGATATGGGCATTGACATCTGGCAGGGCGTGATGAACAGCAACAATATCCCGGAGCTGATTCAAAAGTATGGCGGTCAGATCACCTTTATGGGAGGTATTGACAGCGCGACGGTAGACTATCCAGGCTGGACGATGGAAGATATTAAACGGGAGACAGAAAAAGCATGCCGGGAATGCGGGAACAGATTCTTCATCCCATGTACTTCCCAGGGTGGTCCTTTCAGTACTTTCCCCGGCGTATACCAGGCAGTGGCGGATGAGATCGACAGACAGAGTCAGATTTATTTTTAATAGCAGGGGTTGACATAAATAATATAGAAAACAGCCGGAGATCTATTCTTTCCGGCTGTTTTCTATAACCTCATGATGACGAATCAGAAGCATGGACATAAACAGATGTATCTTTTGAACGAATTTTTCTTCATCCACGGACAGCAGTTCATGGATCTTATCCAGACGGTACATGAGCGTATTGCGGTGAATATGCAGCATCCTGGAAGTACGTACAATATTTCGGTCACAGCCCAGATATGTCAGATAAGTTTCGAAATAGTCCGTACCGTTCTTCTGGTCATAATCTTTCAGAAGCAGGGCATCGGGACTGCACAATTGGTCAAGTTCCGCGGTTTTAGAGATACAGTCAATGATGTAAAAGAGACTGTAATCTGCAGCTTCAAAAAAGCCAGGAGATTCATCATACAGATGTGCGATCTGTATGATTTTGGTAAGAAATTCATATTCCATGATAATGTTCAGAAAGCCCCGGAATGGATTGCCCATGCAGATTTCCAAATCATATTTTTCGGATATCTCTTTGAATTTTCGGATCGCGGACAGATGTTGTGCCTGAGTTCGGTTCATGATAACGATCAGGCCGGTTCCATAGATCAGGCATTTCAGCCCTGGATTTTCTTCCAGATGATACATGATAATCCGGCAAAAACTTTCGTCACGGTCATCGGTTCGGATCAACGTAAGGGTATAGGTATCATCCATCTTCCAGTCGAACAGGCTGATCTGGCGGGAGATGACGGTTTTGTCCGCGCAGACGCCCCGGAGTACATCCCGAAAAAACGCTTCATGGCTGTTGATCGTACAGTTTAATTTAAATTCTTCCAGGATCTGATCGTGGTTTTCCAGAAATTCTCCCAAAATCTGTGAAACGGCAAGATCCCGGAAATTGGGGCGTTTGA
>CAMWMT010000079.1 GCA_947175375.1 uncultured Clostridiaceae bacterium
CTCTGCTGACTTGCGATACCAATTCGCAGCCTCGACCATATCCTTCTCTACTCCCTCTCCGTTCGCGTAACACACGCCCAGAAAGTACTGTGCAAATTCATTGCCTTGCTCCGCAGACTTGCTGTACCAATACACAGCCTCGGTCATATCTTTCTCCACTCCATCTCCGTTCACATAGCACATACCCAACTTATTCTGTGCAAATGCATTGCCCTGCGCAGCCGAGGCTTTCAACTGGTTAATCTCCATCTGTTCTTGCTCTTCCGAATCATCCTGGTTCTTCGGCTTCGTCGATTCTGGAAACTGCCCTTTTTCCATCGGACCCCTGTTCAGCTTTGCACAGGTTTCCAGCCGCAGCTCCTCCAAAACCGGAAGCTCGATGGATTCGTTTTTATCATTCACAAAATTCCGCATCAGCAGCTCGGCGCATTCAACTGCGCTGTCAAAAAGCTGAATACTGGGCATCATCCCTGAGTCAGAGAAAATCAACTCATACATGATAGCCGCCACATTGAACTTGGTTTTGATCGGTTTTAGCAATAAGTGACGAATAGATTCTCTGTCCGGATAACGCCCCAGGTGACAATTCAGCAGATAATTCTCCAGGGTTGTGCATTCTTCTGACTCCATTTTTACCGGATCACTACGCAGTTTCTTTTTGACCGCTTTATTATAGATATGTTGGTACATCTTCTGCGGGGTACTCAGTGCCTCATCCAATGCGATATAAAATACCGGGAGCGGATTTCCCTTTTCCATGCGTTGCATATCCGTACGGTTGGCAATTAGTTCTGTCAGGCAGGCGTAGCTGCCCAGATAACCAGTGCTCACAAAAGCCACGATCCCTTTGCATTCATCGTTCTGGATCAGCCGTTCCTCCAGATTGCGCAGCCAACTGGAGGAACTGTTCTCCTGGAATTCGATATCTATGAAAACGTTGATCCCCTTGGCACGCAATTCCAATACACAAGGATATACTTTTTCCCAATCCTGACTGGAATAACTGATGAATACATAGCCCTCGTCTTTCTGCCAGCCGTCGCGCAGCAGAATCTCAAAATCTTTTCTCGTCATTACTTTGCCCTCTTTTTCATCAGATAAAAGTTGCTTTCAATTATATCAAACGAAATCCCTGTTTTCAACATTTAATACGGCATTGCGTGCCGCAAACATAGCTGCATGGTGCGAATGTCCACAGAATAAAACACCGGAAAATTTTCGGATGGTAAAACACAGAGCGGATGCCTCTCATACAGCAATGGGGCTTCCGCTCTGTTTTACATACTTCTTATTTCAAGCATCCTATATTTTCATTCTGATCAAATTTTTCTACTGATGTTCTGGCTATAACTATATATGTGCTGCCTACCAGTCGTCATCCTCGTCCCCATTTGCTGCTCCGGATTCTGCATCATACCCGTTAATGTCCTTATTTCTCATTTTAACAAACGGCAGATAGATCAGTGTAGAAGCAGCAATACATACGATCTGGGTGATTACCGTTCCAATATGTCCTCCGGTTGCCAGAAATCCACTGATGATCGGAGGGATGCACCACGGAATCATAATGTAAGCTTTTGCTGCAAATCCGAGCCAGGTCGCAACATAACCGATCAGCGCGCAGGTCATCGGAGCGAGAATGAACGGAATTCCCAGAATTGGATTCAGTACAATCGGAAGGCCAAAGATCAGCGGTTCATTCACGCCGAACAGCCCTGGAGCCAGTCCAATCTTGGCGATAGAGCGGTCATCCTCTCTCTTGCTTGCGATAAATATTGCAAGTAAGAGTCCAATCGTACATCCGAAGCCGCCCATCGTAATGTACATCGTCCAGAACGACTTTGTAACAATCTCTGTCGGCGCCTGTCCGGCCAGAACCAGGTCGGCATTTGTCTGCAGCGCAGTTATGACGATTGGATTGATAACTCCATTTACAATAGTCGCTCCATGCAGGCCGCATACCCAGAAAATCGCCGCGATCATTGCACAGAAGATAATGCAGATCGGATTCTGGAAGACTGCATTTACCGGCACTGCCAATATATTGTAGATGGCCTCGGACAGATGCATATTGGTCAGCTGTACAAACAGGAATGATATTGCGGACACTCCGAACAGGACTATAATCGTCGGAATCAGCGCGCTAAAGGAGTTTGCCACATTGGGCGGCACAGAATCCGGCATCTTCACTTTTAATTTATCAACTTTACACAGCCTGCAGTACAACTCAATGCTGAGCATTCCCACGATCATAGCTACAAACAGTCCCTTGGAATTGGTAACATCCACACCGATTCCGCTTAAACTGACTGCTTCTTCCCCAACCATGGTTGTTACTGCCGTAGGCGCGGCACATATGAATGCGCAAATAGAAACAATTCCCTCAAAATGTCCTTCCCGTCCATTCTGTTTTGCCATATTATAGCCTATGTAATATGCGATCAGTAAAGCCAGAATGTTCATCGTTGCATAGTTTACCGTATCAAACCAGGGCGCGAATCCTGTAAGCCATTCAAATCCCTGAAACTGTGCCAGACCCGTACTTGCAGAGCAGACAATACTGCTGAACAGCGTTCCGATCGAACCAACAATGATCAGCGGAATGACCGAGGTAAATGAATCTTTAATCGTCATCAAATATTTGTTGCTATACAGTTTTCCGGCAAATACACTCATCTTTCCCGACAGTTTATCAATCATTTTCTTTCCTCCTGTTATCATTCTGCGTCCGTATTAATCCAGGTCTTCCCCATTGGAATGAATCACCTTTTTATACCAGTCGAATGATTTTTTCTTTTTTCTTTCCAGTGTTCCGTTTCCTTTATCATCCATGTCCACATAGATAAATCCATATCGTTTTTTCATCTCTCCGGTTCCGGAAGATACCAGGTCAATACAGCCCCATGCCGTATATCCCAGCAGATCTACTCCATCCTCGACTACCGCCTTTTTCATTTCCAAGATATGTTTCCGGAAAAAGTCGACCCGGTAATCATCCTGAATGCTCCCGTCCTCTTCCAGAGCATCTGCCGCGCCAAGTCCGTTTTCTACCACCCACAACGGCTTCTGATAGCGGTCGTACAGCTCATTCAGTACATAGCGAAGTCCGATAGGATCGATCGGCCATCCCCAGTCAGAATGCGGCAAAAATGGATTTTTCTCTCCCATCTGCCCGCCTGTATCCGTCTTCTGAGGCAGTCCATCCCGGTATACCGTAGTCCGGTAGTAGGAAAATGCCAGAAAATCTGAAGTTGACGCAGCAATGATCTCATCATCACCGTCTTCTTTCTTGACAACAGCCCCAAGCTTTGCCAGCATGCTTTCCGTATAAGATGGATAGTACCCTCTCATCATAACGTCGCTGAAGAACAGCGCTCTTCTTCTGAACTCCAGAGCTCCCATCACGTCTTCCGGTTTACAGGTCGCCGGATACAGCCCGCTTAAAGCCAGCATACAGCCGATCTTTGCATCCGGAATCATCTCATGGCACATTTTCGTTGCCAGCGCATTTGCAAGAAAAAGATGATGCATTGCTTGATATCTGGTTGTCGCATCCGTCTGGCGGCATCCCAGTCTCGCATATCCCCGCAGCACATTGATCTCATTGATCGGAATCCAGTATTTTACCAGACCTTTGTACCTCTGAAAGATTACTCTGCAGTAACGAAGATAACACTCCATGGTATAGCGGCTGTACCAGCCATTATAATGGTCTGCCAGATAAGCCGGATTTTCAAAATGGAATATAGTAACCAGAGGTTCTATCCCATATTTTCTGCATTCCTGAAACACTTCCTCATAGAATTGCAGCCCTTCCTCATTGGCTTCTTCTCCCTCAATTCCTCCCTTGGGAAAAATCCTTGGCCAGGAAATGGACATCCGATAACATTTAAATCCCATTTCCGCAAACAATCGAATATCTTCTTTGAAATGATGATAAAAGTCCGTGGCCTTATGGCTTGGATAATAGATCCCATCCATAATACATCCCACTGCCTCCTCCGGCATGGCTTCTTCCCTGTCAAGCAGCACCTGTTTTCCATCGGGAAAACGGCAGGAGATCCGTCGCGGATTTGTATGGCTTCCTTCTGTTACGAAATCATTCGTTGCCAGGCCCCGTCCTCCTTCATTATATCCTCCTTCATATTGTGTCGCTGCGGTCGCACCGCCCCATAAAAATCCTTTCCGAAATCCAGTTCTCATTTTTCTACCTCGCAATTCACTTTTTCTGTAGTTATACTTCCATTTCCAGCAACGCGCTGCCCAGAGTCTTTCCATGCATATCCAACGCAAGGGATCGTGTCACCCCGCCCCCCAGAGCGTCTTCCATTACAAAGTTCAGCGCACAGATCGTCTCAATCTCATACCTGGTAATCTTTCCATGGACGATATCTTTAAAATATTCTTTTAACCGTTCAGAAGTTATGTTCTTCTTAAGAAATTCATAGTCCTCTTCCCGATAAGCAATCACAGATATAATAGAAATATTCCCCTTATCTCCTGTTCTGGAATGTGCGATCTCTTTTAATCTCATCCTGCTATACCTCCTTGTAACCTACAGATATTTCAAAGTCTTCCGATGGAATGAAAACGGACGCAATACTGATAATGTCCTTTATGCTTTTCACTGCGCCGCCGCCACCGGATGGGCCATTCGTATACAGGGCTTCCACTTCATCTCCCACCATCTGTGCCTCCGAAAGCGTTTTCACACGGGCAGCAACCCGCAGGCGTACTTCTGTGGGAATATGAGAACTGATCTGTGATGATATGTCATCTCCATAGAGAGAATTCATCCCTATATAGTCAAACCTGATTTCCTCACACCGAAGACCAATGATCTCAAATCTTTTCTCCAGGATCTCTTTGGCAAGCTCCGCCTTCTTTAACGCATTTGTGCCTCCGTAGCTGATCTGCCCTTCTCCTATGTAGCAGTCATGATAACCAACACTTGTTTTATAATAACCAGTCGGAGCTTTCCCTGTGGCATCTGATATTTTTACCACATCTTTCTCCTGCTGCCTGATCCGCACATGGCCAAAATCTGCGATCACATCCGGCGTAAAATAATTTTCCGGATCCTGTATCTCATATAAAGTCTGTTCCTGAACCGTTTCTACGCTTACCAATCCGCCGGATGCTGACAGCTTCGTTACTATTCCATTCCCGGTTTCATCTACTTCAATAATCGGAAATCCCAGGTTCCAAAGATCCGGTACATCTTTATAACCCGGATCGGCAAAATAACCGCCGGTTACCTGTCCCGCGCACTCCAGCAGGTGGCCGACCCACGTACCTTTTCCCATTTTGTCATAATCATCCCAGCTCCATCCGAACTCATGCATCAATGGTCCCAGTGATAAAGAGGGATCAGCGACCCTGCCTGTGATCACGATATCTGCGCCATGTTCCAGAGCTTCTACAATTCCCCGACACCCGATATAGCCATTGGCCGATAATACTTCTCCCTGGATATCCCGCAGCGTTTTCCCGGTTTCCAGAACCTGAAAATCCATATAATCCTCTAATCTTCTGCTGATGTCATCGCCTTCTACATAAGCGATCTTTAAATTTTTCAGCCCTTTTTCAGTTGCCATCCTGCCACAGAGCTCTGCTGCGCTTTTTGGATTTGCAGCTCCCATATTGGTAATGACCTTTACCCGGTTGGTCTGCAGCGCATCCAGGATTTTATCAAAACGGTACTCAAACAGATCGTTATATCCTAATGCCGGATCCTCCTGTTTTCTTTTCTGTGCAATGGATATGGTACGTTCTGCCAGGCATTCAAAAATAATGTAATCCAAATTTCCATGCTTCATTAAATCAATAGCCGGTTCGATCCGGTCTCCTCCATAGCCGGCTCCTGAACCAATTCTTACGGTCTTCATTATGTATTGCTGACCCCTTTCTTTTTCTTTCTGATGTAATCATACAACTCCTTTTATCATAAATCAAATTACTAATATTATCACAGTCCATTATTTTCACTAATGATAAATTTCACGATATTGATTCTTTACTTTCGCAGAATATCCGTTCATAATAGAAACAGATCAACGAACGCTGTATATGCAGGGGGATTTCTATGAAATTTAATCTCGAATATTACCGCTCTTTTTTTATGACAGCAAATTTTCTCAGCTTCACCAAGGCAGCGCAACACTTATATTTAACGCAATCCGCCGTCAGCCAGTCCGTCAAAAAGCTGGAAACAGAATTAAACTGTATGCTTTTTCTCCGCACTCCTCAGGGATTACAGCTGACAAAAGAGGGAAAATTACTTTACAATCATGTAAAAAGAGCGTTTGAAGAATTGCAGGCAGGTGAACACCGTGTCATGAAGCTTGCAAATTTTAATACTGGTGAATTACAGATCGGCGCTACAGAAACCTCGCTCCGTTTTTTGCTGGCACCGCTGATCCAAAAGTTCAAAAAGGCTTTTCCAAACATACACATTACCTTTATCGGTTCTACCACGGAAGACACATGTAAGCGGCTGGCTTATGGAGATATTGATGTGGCAGTCCTGATCTCTCCTGTACCCGCAGAATTTCAGTTTGAGATGACAAAGATTTATGAATTTCAGGATATCTTTGTAGCCAGCAGAGAATTTCCCATGGACTTTGATAAAATATATTCGCTGGAAGAGATCTCAAAGTTTCCATTAATCTCTATCACTCCGGATAACAGCATGCGCTCTTTCCTTGACGACTGGTTTATGGAACATGATATCTTATTTACCCCGGAATATATGGTAAAAAGCACCGGACTGATGCTTCCATTAATAAAAGAGCATCTGGGCATCGGCATTATCCCTGCTCATTTTGCAGTGGAAGGTACGAAAAACGGCAGTCTCATCCAAATAAAAACGGAGAAAACCCCGCCTCCCCGGACAGTCTGTCTTGCAACAAACCCATCCCATCCGGTTTCTGCCATAAGCAGGGAATTCATCTCATTTATTCTCGACAACTCCCAATGAAAAAAGGGCGCCTCCAAAGAGACGCCCTTACCATTTATCCATATGTCATCTGAGTCTTCATCAAAAATATTAGAATTCATTACGTCCTCCTGCTTTTGCATTTTCCAGGTCTTCAAAATCCCCAAGAGTCCTAAGGTCAACATGGGACGCATCCACTTTTCGTTCCGGACGCTCCTGTTGTCCTCGTATGGTTATCGGAATCTCCCCATCAAGCTGCGCCTGTACGCTCTTTGCCCGGAGCAGGCAGGCCTCATGCAGGGTATCCACTGCCTGACAATGATCTTCATAGTTGCAAAACGCTGTAGGATCCTTCTGCACATACTCAGCGATCATTGCTTCGATACGGCGGAATCCAAGTTCAAACTGCCCTTCCTCAAAATATTCCAAGAGAAGTCTGTTGAAATATTTATGGTACGCGGCCAGATATTCTTTGTTTTTCATCAGGTTATGATACAATGGGCGATTTAGCATTACCGCACCTTCTGCCGGAGTGTTAATGGGATAATTGATCAGTACTGTAGGATCCCGGATAGGATCTGTCATGCCTAATGCATAAGTGCCAAACGCAAGATTGTAGTCCCATGGCAGGATTGACAGCACTCCATCCTGTTCATACAAGAAATAATTATGTCCCGTACGCCCAATATAGCTGTCCTGATTCATCACAAATACCTGGACAGCAAAATATCGCAAAACCTCATCCACATTCACTGCCAAATCCAGATTTTCTCCTGATGAGAGCGTTTTAAGCGCCTCGATGAGCCGTCGCTCATCAGCCTTTGTAACCTTGAATTTCGCGTTGTCAAATATTCCTGGATAGCTTTCCGGGTCATCATCGATATACTGCAACGCAATATCTGCATTTTTATCATTTAGAGAACGATAATCCGGCTTGTACAGTTTTCCATATCCAGCGCCAAAATTTCGACGTGCAAAGGCCTCCTCCGGCTCTTCAATAGCAAGAAACAGCCCCCAATCCTCGCTGTTCACTCTCACCCATACGTAACTGCACAGAGGAGAAGGAACTCCTATAAAGTCCATCATATCATATACAAGCCAGGTTTTCATATAGCTATTATCCTGAAAAGATGCATCAAGGGAAAATTTATCCAGCCCATAATAATTCCCACCGTCAACAAACTGGTCAAACTCCAGCTTCAGACTATAACGTGACAATCCATATTCTGTTGTAAGGCGCAAGGAATTATTTCCCTTTGCACGGATGCCCACCCGATAGAATTCCTCTCCGTCAATTTCTACAGAGCATGATACATACTCCTCTGCAGGGGCATTTTCAATAAAACCTTCAAAATCCTTGATCTGTATATCAATCTCATGCACTCGCCTGTCATCAAAAAGGCGTTCTGCGTAACTGGAATCTGCGTCAGCTTTCAGGATATAAGACTGTCCGATGATCACGAAAAGCAAAGGGGCTGTTACCGCCAAGATCGCAGCTGCTATGCATATTTTATGAATGTTTTTATGATTTACCATACCCTCATCCCATATAATCGCCATTATATGACACCAGCACACAATGGCTGATGCCTTCGACCATACTGAGAGACAGCACCTCATTATTGCCTACCGTCATGAGCAGCATGGCGGTAATGAGAGACAATGCTTCCATTCATGTCTAAGATTTGCCAGTTCAACTGCACTAATCATCATAGTCGCTGTCTCCGTAATCGCTGCCTCCATTGTCATAATGACTGTCTCCTCCGTGATAATCTGTCACTCTATCATTGTTTGAGCCGTAATCCGTATCATCATAGTCCGTCACTCCATCGTTATTCGGACCGTAATCCGTATCATCGTAGTCCGTCACTCC
>CAMWMT010000080.1 GCA_947175375.1 uncultured Clostridiaceae bacterium
GTGTAGATATCGATGTACAAACAATAATTAAAAAACTGACCGGGCTGGACAGTATCCTGCAGGCGGGCGGAAGATGCAATCGGGAAGGAAAACGAAAAGAAGCGGAAGTATTTGTATTTAAACTTATTGATGAAGTAAAAAAAGCATCCGCGGATGAGAGAGGAAATATGGTGAAGGGAATGTTTGAACAGTATGAGGACATTTCCTGTCAGGAAAGCATTGCAGAATATTATGAACGGTTATTTCGTTTGAAAGAGGAAGAAATCCAGAAGCATACGATCACGCAGAACTGCACCCATATCCAGTCAATCCCCTTTCGGAAATATGCGGAAAAATTTGAACTTATTTCTTCAAAAACCGTATCCCTGGTTGTGCCGCAGGATGAGAAGAGTAGAAAACTGGTCGAGAAGCTTCAATATGCTGGAACGAGTGTGGAGAGAGACTTGCAGCCCTATGCCTGCTCGATATATCAATGGGAACTGGAGGATTTGGTGCATCAGCATGTAGCAACAGATTTTGGGACAGGTGTCTACTGTCTTATGAACCCTGATTATTATGATAAGGAGACGGGGGTTGTGTTTGAAGCGTCGGATTATCTGATTGAATAAACATACAGCAATAGAATACAAAACGAAAGGAGTGAGGATCAATGAGCTATGGATTCAAAATTCTTGTAGAAGGAGATTATGCCTGCTTCACAAGGCCGGAGTTGAAAGTGGAGCGGGTGAGCTATGATGTTCCGCCGCCAGGAGCTCTGGAAGGAATGCTGAAAAGCGTCTATTGGAAACCGGCGATCCGCTATGTGATCGATCGGATCATCGTGTTCCATCCGATTGATTTTGCCAATATCCGAAGAAATGAAGTTAAGGATAAGGTATTGTACAGTGCAGTGAAGAGCCGGATGAATGGAAAAGGCGGAGATCCCTGCATCTATACTTCAGAAAGCCGGAGCCAGCGCGCCTCTATGGTGCTGAAAAATGTAAAATACGGAGTGGAATTTCATTTTGAACTAACAGGTCTGAAAGCGGATGAAGAGAAAGATTCCGAGAAGAAACATTCTCAGATTTTAAAAAGGCGCCTGAAGAAAGGACAGTGTTTCCGCACTCCCTGTCTGGGCTGCAGTGAATTTCCGGTGAAGCGCCTGGAACTGGTGGATGTTTTCGACGAGGCGCAGATTAGCAGCGAGATCCGGAAGATGGGGGATGTGGATCTCGGCTATATGAGCTATCGAGTCGTGTTTGCGGATGAGGGAAGACCAATCAATGACGACTGGGAACATCCGAAATTCTCTGACAGAGCATCTACAGTTTACTATCGTCCTCATATGGTGAACGGGATTATTGATGTGAAGAAATACAGGGAGGGATTCAAATGTTGATACATGCCCTGGCCAGTTATTATGATATTCTCGCAAAAGCTGGGAAAGTCCTGCCAGAAGGATATTCCAACGTAAAAGTACATTATAAGGTTTGTCTGAGCGAAGAAGGTAAGATTGAGGAGATTATATCATGTCAAAAACCTACAGAACGGCTGGTGGGAAAGGGGAAAGTGAAAATCATATGGGAACCTCAGAACATGGTACTGCCTCAGAGAACGGAGAAGCCAGGAATCGATGCGAACATCATAGAGCATCGGCCTCTGTATTTATTTGGACTGAACTATGAGAAAGAAATGCTTTCGTCTCAGGATCGCACTCAGAAAGCGAAGAAATCTCATGATGCCTTTGTGAGGGACAACTTGGAATTTCTGGAGAGTCTGGAATCTCCTGTGATACGTGCCTATCGGAATTTTCTGCAGAATTGGAATCCAGAAGAGGAGACTGATAATCGTTTTCTCCTTGATCTTGGAAAGGAATATGCGAAATCGAGCTATGCCTTCTGCCTGTCTGGTTTTCCAGATCAGCTGCTGCATGAGGATGCCCAGATCAGGGAGCGATGGGAGGAGTGGTACCGAAAACGGTCACAAGAAGGAGAAGATGTCTGGGTCTCGCAGTGTGCGGTCAGCGGAGAACAAGCTCTGATCGCCAGAATTCACAGTAAAATCAAGGGCGTCTATGGAGGTCTTCCTACTGGAACGGTTCTGATCAATTTTAATAATCCTTCGGAAAATTCTTATGGAAATGAACAGTCTTACAACAGCAATATCTCCGAGCAGATTATGAGAAAATATACGGAGGCTTTGAATTATCTGCTCGAATCGCAGAATCATAAGATACTTCTGGATGATATGACGATCGTATTCTGGGCAATGAATCCAGAGGAAACCTGTGAAGATGTAGTGCTGGCAATGTTTCTGGGACAGTCCGATCAGATGGATGCAGATCAGACAGAGCAGATGATGAAGCGGTTATTAGAAGATGCGCGAAAAGGGAATCTGTTGTCGGACAGACTGCGTTCTACAGATCAGATCGAACCAGATGTGGATTTCTATATGGTGGGACTGAAACCAAACTCTTCCAGACTCTCAGTAAAATTTATCTATCGGAAGAAATATGCGGAGGTACTCTGGAATGTCGCCCGGTTTCAAGAGGATCTGCAGATTTCAGAAGAAATCCGTCCGGTGCCGCTGGCGAGGATTAAGGCGGAGATGCTTTCCCCCAAAAGTAAAAATACGACTGTGAATCCGGCAGTTCTCACGAAGATCTTCGAGGCAATGATCTATGGGAGCGGATATCCAGAAGTGTTATTGGATACGATTGTCCGCCGTGTCAAGACCGATACAGAACTGAAAGTAAACAGAGTACGTGCAGGCATCATTAAAGCCTGTCTCAACCGAAATAAAAAGGAGGAATGGAAAGTGGCATTGGACAAGGAGAACCAGAATCCGGCTTATGTGTGCGGAAGATTGTTTGCGGTTTTGGAGAAGCTGCAGCAGGATGCATCCGACAATTCGTTGAATCGGACGATCAAGGATGCCTATTTTGCGTCGGCATCTTCCAGACCGGTGACTGTATTTCCAAAGCTTATGAAGTTGGCACAGAATCACCTGAACAAGTCAAAGTATCCTGTATTTTATAATAAGCAGATTGGGGAGATCATCTGTCAGTTGGAAAATGAATTTCCAGAGACACTGTCCTTGGCGGATCAGGGAAGATTTATCATTGGCTATTATCAGCAGTATCAGAGTTTCTTTAATAACAAGGGAAAAGAAGAGATGGAGGAAGAAGAAAATGGCAATTAAGAACCGGTATGAGTTTGTGATGCTTTTTGACGTGGAGAATGGAAATCCCAATGGAGATCCGGATGCAGGGAATGCGCCCCGGATTGATGCGGAGACCGGGTATGGGTATGTAACAGATGTGTGTCTGAAGCGGAAAATACGAAACTATGTGGAACTATGTAAAGAGGGCGAAGTCGGATATCAGATCCTGGTAAAGCCGGATCGGGCGCTTAATACAAAATTTACCGAGGCATATGAAGCGGAAGGACTCAAGACAGGAAATAGCGGTAAAAATTCAGATGATGTGAAAAAAGCTTTAAAATATATGTGTAGAAATTATTATGATGTTCGCGTATTTGGCGCTGTTATGACAACAGGAAAAGACTGGTGTGGAACTGTTAGAGGACCAGTACAGATTAATTTTGCCAGAAGTCTATCTCCAATCAATATTCAGGATGTAACGATCACACGTCAGGCCAAGACAACGATAGATCGTCAGGAGGCATCAGGGGAGACCGAAATAGGA
This sequence comes from uncultured Clostridiaceae bacterium, assembly GCA_947175375.1. GTDB lineage: Bacteria > Bacillota > Clostridia > Lachnospirales > Lachnospiraceae > Hominiventricola. Next base: position 3,686 of record CAMWMT010000080.1, read on the forward strand.
CGTAAGAGTGTGATACCCTATGCGTTGTACCGGGCAGAAGGCTATGTGTCCGCCGCGCTCGCCAATAAGGTATCCGATCTGTCTGAAGAGGATATCGAACTCCTCTGGACTGCAATCATCAATATGTTTGAACACGATCACAGTGCGGCGAGAGGAAAGATGTGCATGCGGAAATTGTACGTGTTCAAGCATGACAGTGTGCTTGGAAATTGCCCATCTCATATTCTGTTTGATAAGGTTCGGACGGATATTCGGCAAAAAGATCTGCCTCCCCGGGCATTTTCCGATTATGAAGTAAAATTGGATGAGCAGATGCCGGAGGGCGTGGAAGTCCTTGTGAAATTATGATGAAGACAGGAACTGCGATTCGATCCATCCAGCATTATCTGTACTGTCCGCATCGATGGGGGCTTCTGGAAATTGACAGGGCGTGGGCAGAAAATTTCTTTGTTACGAAAGCGAATCTCATGCATGAGCGTGTACACGACCCGGAGAAACATTATACTGCAAGAGGCAGGAAAGTATTTACTTCTGTCCCAGTATATAATGATCTGGAGGAGTATGATCTGTATGGAGTGACAGACTGCCTGGAATTGACAGAAGACAGTCAGGGAGTGGTCATAGATGGAAGCAAGACAACGTATCGCATCTGTATTGTAGAGTACAAACCAACCATGCCTAAAAAGCATAGTTATCGCGAAGAAGATCTGATGCAGGTATTTGCTCAGAAATTATGTGTAGATTATGTGTTTGGGTGTGATTGTGATGCAGTGCTGTATTACGCGGATGTGAAAAAGAGAGTTCCGCTTCCTGTAAAAGAGAGTTTTGCCGAGTACGACCAGAAGCTGAAACAGATTCTGACAGAGATGAGAAATTTTCTGGAAACGGGAAAGATCCCGGCGATTCCGAAAGGACAGAAATGCAATGGATGTTCCATGAAAGACTTGTGTATGCCTTCTGTAAAAAAGGGAAAGTCATTTCGGACAGAGCTTGAAGAGATTGAAAAGATGGAAGTGTAGGATATGAGAAAACTGCTAAATACCATTTATGTTACAAATGAACAGGCCTATTTGACCCTTGATGGAGAAAATCTTGTCTGTAAAATAGACGGAATGGAGAAGCTTCGAATTCCTTTTGAAAATATCGAAAATGTGGTCTGTTTTAATTATATAGGATGTTCTCCGGCTTTGATGGGGAAATGTGTTGGAAAGACCATACCAATCAATTTTATTTCACCGCAGGGAAAATTTCTTGCGAAAGTATGTGGAGAAACAAAAGGAAATGTGTTTTTGAGAGTGGCACAAATCGATCGTTTTCGAGAAGAGGGACTTGCCTTGGCTCAGAATACGATGGCAGCAAAATTCAGTAATACAAGACAGTTGATCCGGCGGAGTCTTCATGACAATGCAGCACTCCGGGAAGATGCAGAGGTGAAAAAGGTTCTGGGAGTATTAAAAGATGGAATTGATAAAGTATTTCAGGCACAGAGTATTGAGGAAGTGATCGGAATCGAGGGGAACTGTGCACGGGCATATTTCTCTATATTTCAAAAACTGATCACAAATCAGAAAGTTCCTTTTACCTTTGAACTTCGGACAAAGCGTCCGCCTCTGGATCCGGTAAATGCAGTTTTGTCTTTTGTGTATACACTTGCAACCAGTGAATATGCTGCAGCCCTTGAGACAGTCGGTCTGGATAGCTATATAGGCTATTGCCATGCTCTCAGAAGCGGAAGAAGTTCTCTCGCATGTGATCTTGTGGAAGAAGCACGCTGTATTGTAGAACGTTTTGTGCTTACGCTTTTAAATCTGCAAATTATTGGAGAAGATGATTTTGAAAGACAGATATCTGGCGCAGTGTGGTTAAATGCAGAGGGCAGAAAAAAAGTTCTGGGGCGCTGGCAGGAGAAAAAACGTACAGATATAGTGCATCCTTATTTAAAGCAAAAGATTCCATTGGGATTACTGCCATATGTGCAAAGTAATCTTCTTGCCAAATATGTCAGAGGAGAATTGGAAAATTATCCTCCATTTTTACAAAAGTAGGTGACAGATATGATGGTACTGATCAGTTATGATGTATGCACAATGGATAATGCGGGAAAAGCCAGGTTACGGAAGGTGGCAAAAGAATGTCGGAATCATGCACAGAGGGTTCAGAATTCCGTATTTGAGGCAGATCTGGATTATTCATCTTTTCTTAAATTAAAAGATCGCCTGATTAAATTAATTGATCCCAAGAATGACAGTTTGCGTTTTTATTATCTGGGTAACAATTGGAAAAAGAAAATTGAGCATATTGGTGCGAAACAGACATATGACCCGGAAGGTGTTATTATTATCTGATCAAATAGATTTGAGAGGAAGGGAAATCTATGATTCGTATGATACCGCCAATCGGAATCGAAAGTTTTCGGGAACTTCGGGAGAAAAACTGCTATTATATTGACAAGACACGTTTTATAGAAGATATTATTTATGACAGTTTTAAAGTTCTGCTTTTTACCCGACCCCGCAGATTTGGCAAGACGCTTACTATGAGCATGCTTGCGGACTTTCTGGATATGCGTATGGACAGCAAAAAGCTGTTTGAGGGATTGCAGATATCAAACAACTGTTCTCTTTGTGAGCAGTGGATGAATCAGTGTCCGGTTCTTTTCATAACATTGAAAAATGTCAATGGTCTGGATTTTGATAATGCATATGGAGCATTCAGGATGATGGTCTCTGATCTGTGCGTTTCACATTCATATCTGACAAAAAGCAGTATGGTGGATGAAAATGACCGGGAAATATTTAAAAGGTTGAAAAGATGTGAGGGCACAAAGACAGAGGTAAAAGAATCATTGTATATAATAATGCGTATGATGAAAATGCATTATGAGAGACCAGTTGTTCTCATAATGGACGAATATGATGTTCCGCTTGCCAGTGCAAATGAATATGGTTATTATCTGGAAATGCTAGATCTTATACGAACCTTTGTGGGAAAAGCTTTGAAAACGAATGAATTCCTGAATTTTGCAGTTATAACAGGGTGCCTTCGTATTTCCAAAGAGAGTGTCTTTACAGGAACCAATAATTTTATCTCCAATTCGGTATCCCAGACAGAATACAGCGAATATTTTGGCTTTACAGAAAAGGAGGTATGGAAACTGCTTCAGGATGCGCATATGGAAGAGCATGAGGAAAGTATCAGGAAGTGGTATAATGGGTATCAATTTGGAAAAAATCGTGTATATTGTCCATGGGATGTATTAAATCATATAAGAGCGCTGCAGAATGATTCGTCTGCAAAGCCGGAGAACTACTGGAGAAATACGAGCCATAATGGGATCATTCGCAGTTTTATAGATCGGACAGATCTGGCTGTTCATGATAAATTTGAACAGTTGTTGTCGGGGGAGAGCATTCAGGAACAGATACTCGAGGATATGACTTATGACACGCTTCATTCTTCAGAAGCAAATTTTTGGAGTATTTTGTATTTGACCGGATATTTGACCGGGACGAAGTCTGAGACTGGAAAGACATATTTGAAAATCCCGAATGAAGAGATTAAGATGATTTTTATGGATACGATCGCTTCCTGGTTTGCAGATGAAATCGGTCGAATGGATCGCAGACAATTATTTGAAGCATTTTGGAGTGGAAACGATAAAGTGGCAGCAGATCTGGTCACAGATATTCTTTTTGAAACAATCAGTTATTTTGATTACAGAGAGGATTATTACCATGCTTTTCTGGGTGGTCTTTTTACAGGCGCCGGATATACGGTTGAATCAAACCATGAATATGGTCTCGGAAGACCGGATCTGGTGATTCGTGATAAGAAAAACCGGCGAATAATCATGATAGAGATCAAGCATTCAAAGTCGGAAGCTCAGATGCCGTATGATTGTAATATGGCAATACAACAGATAAGCACTAGGCAATATGTTGATCAGTCTTTGCACGGATATCAGTTGATTCTTTGCTATGGCGTTGCTTTTTTTAAAAAGGAATGTATGATCAAAAAAATGGACGACGTTATTTAGTAGTTAGCAGGCGAAGTTAAGATGATTGTGTAAATGCAGTCGGGTTCGCCTAAAAAATCTTATGATTAACTGTGTTTTTTGATTTAACTGGATATATTTCAGTTGAAAAATAGTCCGCCCCTTGCCTATTTTGTGATGTGACTGATAAAATTTACAAAATATAGCGGTCACGTCCCGCATGGGGCGTGTGAGTAGAAATTTACAGAAACAGCACAGCGATCTGCCGGGAATACGTCACGTCCCGCATGGGGCGTGTGAGTAGAAATATGTTATATCCTTGTTGCCTGTAGTATCTTATTGGTCACGTCCCGCATGGGGCGTGTGAGTAGAAATTCCATACAACTCCCAATAATTGCACCCAGCACAAACGGTCACGTCCCGCATGGGGCGTGTGAGTAGAAATCTATTGTTCGATCATCAATAACCTGATATTGTTGTCACGTCCCGCATGGGGCGTGTGAGTAGAAATCCATAATCTGATCTACTGGCATAACATTTGTTATGTCACGTCCCGCATGGGGCGTGTGAGTAGAAATCAGTGCATCATCTCTGGACTGATCCCAGATGGTATGTCACGTCCCGCATGGGGCGTGTGAGTAGAAATATGCCATCCGTTATGACTGTTTTCACAGAAATATGTCACGTCCCGCATGGGGCGTGTGAGTAGAAATTCCTGTTGGATGCGGTCTGTTATTCTTTTCCATGTGTCACGTCCCGCATGGGGCGTGTGAGTAGAAATCGTTTGTGAACCCCGTCCGGGGGTGTGCGTGAAAAGTCACGTCCCGCATGGGGCGTGTGAGTAGAAATATATATGGGACGAAAGGGAAGCTGGAAAGATTGGTCACGTCCCGCATGGGGCGTGTGAGTAGAAATTACAAAGGTAGGGGAAGGGGGAAAGATTGGAGCAGTCACGTCCCGCATGGGGCGTGTGAGTAGAAATTGCGATCTCCACGATCCATTCCGGAAGCTGGTACGTCACGTCCCGCATGGGGCGTGTGAGTAGAAATTTGAATGCCAGGAGAGGGGACAAGCATCACGTGTCGACACGGCCCGCTTGGGGCGTTTGA
>CAMWMT010000081.1 GCA_947175375.1 uncultured Clostridiaceae bacterium
GGAAGGAATGCTGCATGTATATGGGAACGAGGCAGTGGAAAAAGCATTTTATGATGCCGTGCAGATCGACCGGTTCAAGATACATCCCCTGGATGAGGCGGTCCGGTTTGTCCGGCTTACGCCATTTGCCGATTTCATGGCAGACGGGTATCATATCATCCCGGTTCCGGCAGATCATGACAAGAGAGAGACCTGTTATATCTATGTGATCGAGAAGGACGGAAAAAGCATTTTGTACGGGCATGATACAGGGCTGAATTTAAGCCCGGAGGCAAGGGAGTGTATCTTTGGGCGCACATACGCCCTGGTTTCCCTGGATGCTACCATGGGCAGGAAGCATGCGGAAGGCTATCACATGGGACTGCCGGATGTCCTTGCATTTGTAAAAGAGCTTCAGGAACAGGGATGTGTGGGTCCGGACACGGTGAAGGTCATCAATCATTTTTCTCATAATGGAGAGATGACCCATGAGAAACTGGAAATATTTGCGGATGAACATGGACTGACTGCCGCTTATGACGGTATGAAGGTGCAGGTATAAGACCGCAATAAAGACGGAAAGAGGAGGAAAGAAGAGTGGAAGAGAAGTATGTAAAAGCGGCACAGGAAATACTGGAATGTATGGGCGGAAAAGACAATATTGCCAGCGCCGCCCACTGTGCTACAAGGTTAAGGCTTGTCCTGAAGGATGAGTCGCTGATCAACAAGGATGCCCTGGAGGAAATTGACCTGGTAAAAGGCAACTTTAACAATGGCGGACAGTTCCAGATTATCCTGGGAACCGGTATTGTGAACAAAGTCTATGCGGAATTCATCCAGATGGCGAACATTCAGGAGATGACCAAGGATGAGCTGAAAAAGGTGGCTGCCCAGAAGCAGAATCCGCTCCAGAAGCTTTTAAAGACACTGGCGGATGTATTTGTTCCGATTCTGCCGGCCCTGGTCGCATCCGGTCTTTTAATGGGTATCAACAACATCCTGACCGCACAGGGGATGTTTGTTGCGGACCAGTCACTTGTGGAAGCATTTCCGGCGATCAAGGATTTCGCGGAGATGGTCAACCTGTTCTCCAACGCAGGATTTACCTTCCTGCCGGTACTGATCGGTTTTTCAGCTACCAAGATTTTTGGCGGTACACCGATCCTTGGTGCAGTCATTGGTGCGATCATGATCCATCCGGACTTGATGAACGGGTATGGATACGGTCAGGCATTGCTGGACGGAACGGTTCCGTACTGGAGTATATTCGGACTTTCTGTAGCTAAAGTCGGTTACCAGGGAACGGTCCTTCCAGTCATCGCATCGTCCTTCTGTCTGGCAGTTGTAGAGAAGAAGCTGCGTAAAGTCGTTCCGGTTATGCTGGATAACATCGTCACTCCGCTTTTGTCTGTCCTGATCGCAGGGGCGCTGACCTTCCTGTTCATCGGACCAGTCATGAGAGGCGTCGGCGATGTCATGACCAATGCTGTGATGTGGCTGTTCTTCGACCTGGGCTTAGTCGGCGGCCTGATCTATGGAGTTACATATCCGTTACTGGTTATTACCGGTATGCACCACAGTCTGGTAACGGCAGAGACACAAATCCTTGCCAATATCGGAACCCTTGGCGGTTCACCAACTTTCGCAGTCGTTGCTGCTGCAAACTGCGCACAGGGTGCTGCTGCACTGGCAGTTACCTTCCTTATGAAACATGATCAGAAGATGAAGAGCATGGCTTCTGCTTCCGGTATTTCTTGTTTCCTTGGAATTACAGAGCCGGCTATCTTCGGTGTCAACCTGAAATTAAGATTTCCGTTCTACGGCGCACTGATCGGCGGCGGTATCGGAGCTGCTTATGCGACTCTGATGGGCGTATTGTCTGTCTCCCAGGGTCCTTGTGGTATCATAGGCGTGATCTGTATCCGTCCGGACTGCATGCTGCAGTTCATGGTATCCATGGTGGTTGCTATCGTTTGCGCATTCGCTGCAACGATGATGCTTGGAAAGACCATCGGCAGAAAAGAGATTGCTCCTGCACCTGCGAAGAGCAAGTCTGCTCCGACAGCACCTGCGAAGACCATCGAGACAGAGCCGGGCTGTGTGTATGCGCCACTTGAGGGAACTGCAATTCCTCATACCGAGATCAAGGACGAAACCTTTGCATCGGGTGCAGTGGGAATTGGAGCCGGCATTATCCCGTCCAAAGGTGAGGTTGTCGCTCCGTTTGATGGCGAGATTTCCATGGTCTTTGATACCAAACATGCCATCGGACTTCTGAGCAATGACGGCGTGGAGCTGCTGATTCATGTGGGTGTTAATACGGTAGAGTTGAACGGAAAGCATTTCCAGGCCTTCAAAGAATCCGGAGACAAGGTAAAAGCCGGAGAGAAGCTGCTGGAATTTGACATGAAAGCTATTAAGGCTGCTGGTTATGACCTGACTACGGCTGTCCTGGTATCAGAGCCAGAGAATGTGGAAGTGGTGAAGACCGGAGCAGTCAAAGAGCTGGATAAGATCTTAAAGACCAGTCGTTAAAGGAAAATGAGTCCCGGCTGTATGATAAGCGCTTGTATGGAGTGTATCGGACAGTGCTGCTTATCATACAGCCGGGATTGTGTTTTCCGACAACCCCAATACTGTATCAGGACTAAAACAATTTTAAATGGGTCGTATGATACGACCGGAATCGAATCATGATAAAAGGAGTACCAGATGAATAAAAAGCAGGAATTGATCTTTCAAAAGCGGTTGGAGCGTCATCATGACGAGCTGAGGTGGCTGTATATGGAATTGTATGACAATTCTTCCATGTTTGCAGAGCTTTGCGACCATCTGCAATGTTTTTATGGAGAAAGGAATCAGAAACTGAGAAAGCTGGATCTGGAGCGGGAAGCACATCAGGACTGGTATAAGCAGAATGATATGCTGGGCATGATGTTCTACATTGACAATTTTGCGGGAAATCTGTCCGGCGTGAAAAAGAAGCTGTCTTACCTTGAGAAGAGTAATGTGAATTATATTCACTTGATGCCGTTTCTGGAGACACCGGAAGGCCGGTCGGACGGAGGCTATGCAGTGTCCGATTTTCGGAAGGTGCAGGAGAAGCTCGGAACCATGGAGGACCTGGAGCGTCTGACAGCGGCATGTCACAAAAAGAAGATGAACGTCTGTATGGATTTTGTCATGAACCATACATCAGAGGATCACGAGTGGGCGAAAAAGGCCCGTCAGGGAGACCGTGAATATATGGATCGTTATTTCTTCTATGCGGATGACACGATTCCCCAGCAGTATGAGCGGACGGTTCCCCAGGTATTCCCCACGACGGCGCCGGGTAATTTTACATGGCTGCCGGATGCGGGACATTATGTCATGACTTCCTTTTATCCTTACCAGTGGGATCTGAATTATCAGAATCCTCGGGTATTTAATGAGATGATGTATAATTTCCTGTATCTGGCAAACCGCGGAATTGATGTCATCCGTATCGATGCAGTGCCGTATATCTGGAAGGAACTGAATACCCAGTGCCGGAATCTGAAACAGGTGCATACGATCGTACGGATGATGCGTATGATCAGTGAGATCGTATGCCCGGGCGTGCTGCTGCTGGGAGAAGTGGTCATGGAGCCGGAGAAGGTGGTGCCGTATTTTGGAACCGTGGAGAAGCCGGAATGCCATATGCTGTATAATGTGACAACAATGGCGACTACCTGGCATACGGTGGCGACACGGGAGGTCGCCCTTCTGAAGAAACAGCTGGATATTGTAAACGGGCTGCCGAAGGAATATACATTCCTGAATTACCTGCGTTGTCATGATGATATCGGATGGGGACTGGATTATGATACCCTGCACCTGGAGGGGAAGGAAGAACGTCCCCATAAGAAATATCTGAACGATTATTTCCAGGGTTTTGCAGGAGACAGCCACAGCCGGGGAGAGCTTTACAACGCAGATCCTGTGACAGGGGATGCGCGTTTCTGTGGGACGACGGCTTCCATGTGCGGTATCGAGAAAGCTGGCTTTGAGCAGAACGAAGCAGATATGGAACGGGCGATCCGGTTTGATGTGACGCTTCATGCCTACATGTTCATGCAGTCCGGGATCCCGGTACTCTACAGCGGGGATGAGATCGGACAGGTGAATGACTATACTTACAAAGACGATCCCCTGAAAGCGGCGGATTCCCGCTATATCCACCGGGGTGCCATGAACTGGGAGCTGGCGGCCCGGATCGACGATGAGTCTACAGTGGAGGGACAGATCTTCCATCGCCTGGGACAGCTGGAAAAGATAAGAAAATCGGAGAAAGTATTCGTCTGCCAGGCGGATGCGTGGACGATCGAGACACATGATCCTGCTGTATTGTGTATTGCAAGAGCCTGTGAGGGGGAGAAGATTCTTGGAATCTTTAACTTCTGTGAATATGATAAGACGGCGTGGCTTCATGAGACGGACGGGACTTATACAGATATGATATCCAAAGAGGAGACAGGGGCGGACTGTGTACAGATACCGGCTTATGGTTTCCGTTATCTGAAGAAAAATGAAGGAAGCACCGGGTCTGATACAGAAAAGGAGTAGGAGGGCATGAGAGAGGCCAGGATATCATTAAACAGTATTGACAAGGTGAAAAGGTTTGTTTCCATTGCGGCAGGATTTGATGAGGGGATCGACCTGATCAGTGAAAGATATGTGATTGACGGAAAATCAATCATGGGAATTTTCAGCATGGATCTGTCAAAGCCGATCCTGCTTCGAATTCATGAAAATGGAGAAAAAGCAGACAAAATGATAAAGGCATTTGATGAATATGTGATCACGTGATCTGAAGAATGAAGATTATCCGGAAGATCTGAGCAGACATGTGAGAGATCCACAGGTCTTCGGTGAAAACGGACGTTATTATATGATTCAGGGAGCCAGGGATCTTTTGATTACGGATATATAGTATATGACAAGGAAAAGCAGATAGTGAAAATCTGCTTTTTTCTTTGCAAAAAGAGTTCAATTGACAGACAATACGAAAGGTGATATATTTATCACATAATATATTTTAGTACGAAGAGATTGCAGAGAATATTATGTCAAACTTATACACAAGGATAAGAATGTATCGGGAGAAGCTCAGTCTGAGCCAGAAAAAGCTGGCAGAACAGATTGGGGTGAGAAGAGAGACAATCGTAAGGCTGGAAAAAGGACAATATAATCCATCTCTAAAACTTGCAATAGATATTGCGAAAGAGTTTCAAGCTGAGGTTGAGGATATTTTTGTGTTCTCAGAAAATGAGGAGGAAGCAGCTGAGATTTTTCGAAAGAGAGATGCAGATATGTTGAACAGTAATACAACAGATGCGGTAGGGAAGTCGGTTGGAGGTAAATGATGAAAGATTTTTCTTTTTGGATGGAATATGAAGGTGCATCAGAGGGAAGTGGACGAAGTGAAAAGGTATGGCTGATGAATCCGGATACAGAACAGACGGGCTTGTTTAAGTTTAAAAAAGATATAACGACGACAGACCATGTCTCAGAATGCATAGCATATGATCTGGCAAAGCTGCTGGAGATTCCCTGTGCAAGATTTGAAATAGGAATTTATCAGGGACGAGAAGGGTCTATGAGTTATAATATTGTAGATCGGGCTAATATGATTCTGATAGAAGGAATCTATTGTATCAGTTACAGGTATCATAGTTTTGATGTTGACCAGTTGATGGATGCGGAGACAGGAGAGAGATATTCTATTGAGATGGTAAAAAAGGTACTGGAGCCTTTGGGGCTGTTTGATGATTTCCTGCCGATTCTCATTTTTGACTTTCTGATTGGCAATACGGACAGACATCAAAGTAACTGGGCACTGATACCAGGAGAACAAGGACTAGAGATAAGTCCTCTATATGATAATAGTTCTTCTCTTTGCGCTTATGTCAAGGAAGAGAAGATTGACCAGTATTTGGGAAAAGATTTGCGTATGTGGAGATCCCTGGTTGATACAAAATCAAGATCATTGATTCGGATTATGGCTACAGATAAAAGACAGCCAACTCACCTGGAAGTTTTAAAACATCTTAAAGAGAATTATTATGATCAGACAATAGAAATTGTGAAAAAGACAGGAAGAGTTGTGACAGATTCTTCGATTTGTGATATATTATATAAATACACGGAAGTTCTTACGGAAAAAAAGATGCTTTTGATAAGAAAATATCTTTTGGCCAAAGTACAGTTGATGAAAGAAGTTTATAAAATGAAACAGGAGGAGTAATATGTCAGTGAAAGATGGAAAAGATTTTCTTTACTTGATCTGGAAAGCGGAAGAATCCAGAAAACAATATATTATTGGCCAATTGACAAAAAATGGTCAGTATGAATTTCAGTATTGTGAAGAAGCACAGGATGCAATAGCTGACGGATTTACACCTTTATTTTGCTTTCGGGAATTAGATAAAGTATATAAAGATGAAAAACTGTTTCCTGTTTTTTCATGCCGTTTACCTGATAAAAAGAGAAAAGACATTGGGGATATTTTGAAAAAATACGGGATGGATGAATATGATGAATACATGCTGTTGAAACGGAGTGGGGCCAGACTTCCTATTGACAGTCTGGAATTTATTGATCCAATTCTGGAAACAGATGGGAAGATGACTCGCATTTTTTTTATGGCAGGTGTCCGGCATTATCTTGGATGTGATGGAGAGGAATGTAATGATACACTTGAAATTACCAGAGGAGATGAAGTATTTCTAAAAAGGGAGCCGAAGAATGCTTATGATTCCTGTGCCGTGCAGATCCTGAATGTTTTAGGCAAAGTGTTGGGATATGTTCCCAGATATTATAGCAAAGGTGTATGTAAGTTACTGAAGGATGGGAAAAAAATCACATGTCACATTTATAATGTGGATAAAAGTAAGAATTGTAATGAGTGTATAAAAGTAATCATGAGTATTTATTAAGAGATAGTATACAGATGTAATGGGAGTGAATCTTTACAGGATTCACTCCCTTTTAATGATATCCTGAATTCCAGACATGATCTGATCCGTCGTTTTTGAAAGAGTGTGTGGATGATGGCATTGCCACTGGAATTGATCCAGAAGGCTTCGGGACAAATATATGAAGCGCAGAAGCAGGTCGACCTTTGGCGTCATGTTTGGCTATTTGAAGAATGAGAATGGCCGCCGCATCTTTTTGATGTATCTGAGACCTATTATTAATGGTGTTGGGAATTATTATGTTGAGGCCCATACCCGGGATCTGCGGCTGAATCACTTCTTTGAAAGCGTCTTCTGGTGCATTCATGGACAATATGAAATAAGTGGGAATCACTTTGGCTGTCTTACCAGGATACATCAGGCGTTCCAGAAAAGCCTTGAGCTGAGCGCTTAAATCACAGAAATAGACAGGACTGCCAATCACCAGTGCATCTGCTTTGCGGCATTCCGCCAGTATTTCGTAAATGTCGTCATGGATTCGGCAGCCGTCTTCTATATTATTTGCGAGTTTACAGGCAAAACAGCTTCTGCAGCCGGTATATTTGTAATCATAGAGATGAATCTGTTTTACTTCCACATCTTTTCCGACAGAACACATCCCTTTTGCAAAGCTCTCCAGTAACCGGGCAGTGTTCCATTTTTTGCGGGGACTTCCGTTGATAACGATAATCTTCATTTTGATATTTTCCTTCCTATATAAACGGCACAAAATTCTTGCTCACATAGAACATCGATCCATGTGCCGTTTATCATACTTTTCCGGCAATTTTCAAACACCGGATATATAAACTATGTAAAGCCATAAGGCATTGATTTTGCAGTGTTTCCTTTTCGTGGTTGATTGTCAGGTCCTTTTAATTTTCCTGTGCCATTTCAGCCAGACGCCTTCCAAGGTCAAAGGCGTTCTGCAGGTCGATGGGAAACTGTTTTTCTCTTTGCTCTGCCTTTTTTCCGGCATCGAACATATTACAGTCATATTTGGAATAATCCGAATACTGATAAGTGTCGCAGGAGTACAAGGATTCACAGTATCCAAACAGGCGTTTCAGCGCAGCTTCATTGGCACCAAGAATGGTCGGATAATGTATCTGTTCCAGCAGCCAGTCCGGACAGTTCATGGTGTAGATCAGGGCAGTGGGGACCGTTTTGTCCAGATAACGGATACGTGTATGTGCCTCTTCGTCAATCATATATGGATCCAGCGGAAACATCAGCCGTTCCAGAAAAGCTCTTGTCTGGGCGGTCGGGTAATCATAATAGACCGGAGAGCCGATGAGCAGGGCGTCTGCCTCCCTGCATTTTTGAAGGATTGGAGTTAGTGAGTCCCGGATGGCACACAGACCGTGAGTTTTGCTTCCTTTGCGCTTGCAGGCAAAGCAGCTGATACAGCCCTTGAATTCCTGCGCATAGAGCTGAATCAGTTCCGTTTCGGCACCTGCAGAAGCTGCGCCTTCCAGCGCACGTTTTAATAACTGTTCCGTATTCCAGCCCTTTCTGGGGCTGCCGTTCATAGCGATGATTTTCATATGGATTTTCCTCACTTTCCTGTTTACAATTTCGTGTGTCAGGGATATTATACAGATATAATCAGAAAAAAGACAGTACGCAGTTTTTTCTGCCTTACTTCCCTGTACGCAAGTTGGATAAAAGGAGAACAGCCATGCCAAAGAAAGCAGCATTCCCGGAAAATGTAGATTATGACAATGTATGTCCGATCATCTATGCATTGAGTATGATCGGTCAGAAATGGAAGATACCGATCTTATGGCATCTTGCCGATGAAGGAACGCTCAGGTACAACCAACTGAAG
>CAMWMT010000082.1 GCA_947175375.1 uncultured Clostridiaceae bacterium
ATCCTTGGAACTATGAGGTTTGTAACAAAAATATAGCAGTAGATTTGACACTACCATTCTATTACAGGAGGAAAACACAATGAAAGAAACAAATACTTTATTAAAAAGATGGCAAAAAGCAATAGAAAGAATCGGTGGTGGCCAAGCACTTTTGGATCTTCCAGATCAGGTAAAAGAAATATTAAAAAACACAACCGATCTTGAAACAAAAACAAAATTGCTTGAAGCGATTGCAAACGCAGTAAACTAAAAGCCGTTGCGGCGGCTCTAAACAGTCCATCAGGCCGCAAGCGTTCAGCCCTTCGGGGTTGAGGTTGGAAGCAAATCTTTTTCAAACATACAGGAGGAAAATAACATGTGCAAAATAATTGAATTTCCAGTAAACAGAGTACAGAAAACCGAGAGCAACGGTTACAAAAATTTAAAGTCACTCTTTGAGATTTGCTCCAGCGTGACAACCTGTAATCTCTATCTGGAAACTGTCGAAGAGCTCTTCCAGAAAAACCAGATCACCGAAAACGAGATGCTCACCCTTCGCCAGATCGGCAGGCAGAAACGCCAGAAACTGGCAAATCCGGATCAGGAACCGCAGAAGGCAGAAAAACCCGGTACTTACTGCTACACTCCGGAAATGGGACAGCAGGCGCCGGCAGGATGCCAGATGGAAGCACGGCGGGCATATTACGGAAAGCATTTTTTCATTGATACACCGCTGACGCTGAAAGGCAGAGGAATCACTTTTATAAAAGCATACAAAAGCCAGGACCTGACAGAAGCCGGACAGTATAAAGCAGGCTGGAATGAATATCAGGTCACAAATCTGGCATATGAAAAGCTAAAAAGCCAGTATGCAATATCTTTAGAATGCTGCTTAGATTAGCCTGATCGGTGTACCGGGGTTCAACTCCCCGGCAGGCATTTCCAGAAAAATAAGAAAGGTTAAATGGTGGAAAATATGACAAACACAGTTAAATTACAGGGTATTTGCGGACAGCAGGCAGGGACAGCCGTTAAAGATCTTAAAATTGGCGACGTTCTGATCTGGAATTATGGCTATAAAAGTGAAGTTGTGGAGCTTATCCCCAATAAGACTGGAAAGACAATCACAGCCATGCTAAGAAGCCAGCAGGACGGACAGATCAGGTCCCGGAAGATGGGCGCTGAACGTCTGGTAGTTGTAGCCTGACAGGTGAACGGCGGTTCGATTCCGCCGCAGGTTTTCCAAAGTCCCAGCCCCCAAGGGATAAGGGGAGAAAGAAGAGAAATGACAGACAAATTTAAAATCTTATCACAGCTGAAATCATGGGGCAGAGATATCCGTCCACACTTAAAGACAATGTTCGACAGGTACGGAAAAGAAAATTGTATTGAAACCGCCAAAATGTGCGGATATGGAAGTATTTTCAAAGGAATAGACATTGAAAGTATTTAAAGCACATCTCATCCTCTGCCGCCTGCAGGTACCCGACACCATCCCGGAAGTAGTCCGGATTCAGCTCGATCCCATATCCCATGCGGCCCATTTTCACGGCCATCATCGGGACCGTCATCAGACCGCCGAACGGATCCAGCACAAGATCGCCCTCATTGCTGTATCTGGTGATGATCCGCCCCACAATATCCAACTGCAACGGGCAGACATGCATCTGCGCTCTCCTGCGGCTCTGGGTGGTGTTTAATGTCCTCATCCGGTTGATGTCGTCCCATACCTCCAGCTGATTCCATGATCCCGGAGCTACCACCATGAACGTTGCCGGAAGCCTGCCATCCTGATCCAGTTCCTTTGCCAGCTTCACATGATCTGCATAGCTATACACATTTTCCCTGGAAAACTGCCGGTATACTTTCTGCAGGCTCTCCACAGGCACATCCTGCAGTTCCTCTTTGGCCACCAGCCGGTCTCCCGAGCTTCTCCAGTAACCATGGGCATCGATCTGCCACTGAGCACGCGTATACTCCTCTTTGCTCTTCTTCACTGGCTCGTCTGCATATGCGGTAGATCTATCCGTCGGAAGCTTACGGAACAGAAGGATGTATTCCGGGCACCCTACGCCCATCTTGGAGCCATCTTTGCACTGTTCCGTCCAGCCCAGACGATAGGTCTGTTTGTTCTCCCGAACCACATCCGTCACGACTGTGATCATTCCAAAATACTGGAATCCATGTTTCATATAGTGTTCAATGCAGATCGCATGGAATGGCTCCACTGTCGGCATCCCGGTACCCGTGGCATTCCCGAACAGTACCAGGTCTTTGACATGAATAGCGGCCACTCTTCCTGGTTTCAGAATCCGGAGAAGTTCTGGTGTAAGAAAATCCATCTGCTGAAAGAATTTATCTGTATTCTGGTTATGTCCAAAATCATTGTAATTCGCTGAGTATTCATAATGATTTCCAAACGGAATGGATGTATGGATCAGCCCGACGCTGTCACTGGCCATCCGCCTTGTCTCTTCCACACAGTCATCATGTACCGCTGTATACCTCTGCCCCTCTATCCTCACTGTCTCCACTCCCATCTTTCTTTCCAGCTGCTTTGTCTTCCCGGCCGTGTTAAGGCCGTATTTTTTCACAATATCAATCATGCGCTGGACCATGTAATCATGATTCTTCCATTTTTCCAACAGTGCCTCTTTGATCTGCCTCTCGTTCTCCATGTAAATAATATCAATCACAACGGTTTCTTTCTGTAAAAAACGGAAGCACCTGTGAATAGCTTGTAAGAAGTCATTGAATTCATAATCAATTCCCAAGAAGATCTCACGATAGCAGTGCCTCTGGAAATTACAGCCAGATCCAGACAGGGATTTCTTTGTAGCGAACAACCGGATCCGCCCCTCTGAGAAATCAATCACTCTTTTCTCTCTCACGTCATAGTCCTGGGAGCCGTAAATATCTACTGTCTCCGGCAGCGCTTTCTTTATGGCGTGCCGTTCCGCCTCCAGATCATGCCACAGAAGGAAATGCTCATTCGGTGAGTTTTCCACAATCTCCCGCATCTTTTCCACACGCTCCCCGATGCTGTCCCGCTTTACCTGTGCCGCCTCTTTGAGTCCGGCAGCCGCTTCCGTAAACAGCTGTATCTGGCCGTCACGATCAGCAGTGTCCCCGTAATGAACCGGAATCTCATGCCAGCGCACTTCCAACGGTGGCAGATCATATCCCTGATCTGAATATTCCGGATTCAAGTCAGAAGGCTTTGTGATGAACAGTGCCCAGCTGGACACCCACAGCCAGAACTCGTCCTCCATATTTGGATACAGTGTCAGGTTATTTGCCTTCGTGCTGTCTCTCTGAAAGAATCGTGTCAGCGCCTGTCCGGTGTCCATGACCTCCAGATAGCCAGCATAATGGATCAGTTCCTTGTATCGATTCGGTGATGGCGTGGCCGTTGCCAAAAGCTTATATGGCACGCCCTTGAACTTTTCCAGAAAAGTTTGATAGGTCTTACTGCCAAAACTCCTCAGGACAGATGCTTCATCCAGGCAGACAGCTGTGAAATACAACGGATCAATATCCCCGTCCCGGACCCGTTCATAGTTGGTCAGCAGAATATCCGCGGTAGAATCAAACACTTCCTGCATAGTCCGCACATACTGCGGCTTCTCATATCCCAGCACCTGTACTGCATCCCGCTGGAACTCCTGCTTTACTCCCAAAGGGCATACGATCAGGGCTCTGAATCCTTCATGGCGGATTGCATGCTTGCAAAATTCCAGCTCCTGCACTGTCTTGCCCAGTCCAAAACTCTCAAACAGGGCCCGCCTGCCGCCTTTTAGTGCCCAAGCAACGGCATCCCTCTGATGGGGCTTCAATGCTGGATTCAATTCTGAAGGATCAACGACAAATCCGCTCTCTGTTGCCAGTTCTATCTTTGTCTCTAAAAATTCTCTGTAATTCATTTTTCAAAAAGGAATCCGATGCATCTTTCCCGGCCGGGGATTCGGTCTCCTTTCCTTACATCATTTCACTCAAAGGCAGTTCGAGTTGTACAGCGGGAACATCTTCCCACTCTACCCCGATCCAATTAAGGACTCTGCCCCATCCATACTTTTCTCCGGTCTGCTTATCCGTTGCACATTCATACATCCAGAAATGCCACTCTTTATAATTCTGCTCCCGGAGTCGGTCAAATCTATGCGGCCTTTTTTCCAGATGAATCCCAAATCCACACATACTGCATCCGGTACGCTGCGCTTTCGTCGTATACAGGACACCGTTCGGATGTCTCTCGATGCTTCCATATATCTCCGGTATCGGAACATCCAGATCAAGAGCCAACTGCAGGATGTCCTGACGGAGAAATGGCGCAAACGGCGCTGATCTCATAACGGTCTTTCCATAATAATTACAGCCATGCTCCACAAGAGCCTCTTCCCTCTGGCCTCCTTCACTTGCCATCATTCCGAGAAACGGCCAGCTGTTGTGCGCTCTCGCCCAGTCATCGCAGGGCTTCTCTTTCAGATAATAGCAACACTTATTTGACACCAAAAACGGAGCAATCTTATAATTAACATCCTCGTTCTCATTCTCATATCCTGCAAACAGGTTCAGCCACTTCTGCGGCAGCTTCATGCGGCTGTTCTTTGCAAAATGACCTTGTTCGCCGCATTCTCCGGTAATGATCGCATGACGGACTGTCTTATTATCTTCTGACGGATTCTGGAGCAGATCAATCTTTCCAGCTATGCGCTTACTGATGACCGGAAATCCAATCTCATTCAGCACAGATACTTTACTCCTGTATGATTTCAGCCGCTCCACTCCCAGATCTTTATGTATTCTCTGGATGCTTTTATCTTCCACACCTGATACAGAGATTGCAGGAATGTCAATACCTATGTGCCGCAGAAAGATCAGGAGAGTAATACTGTCCAAGCCTCCAACACTCACATGAGCATTACAGCCTCTTTCGTCCATCTGCTCAACAAATTCGATAGCCCTCCGTTCTGCACGTTTGACCTTCACTTCATACGGAAGATTCTGCATGGCCGTAAAGCGCTGCTTCTGTTCTTTTTTCTTACGTTTCCAATCCTCCAGATCTTTCTTTGCGTCCTCTGGACGCCCTTCCACATTTTCAAGTTCAATAAAATCAAATATGTTTTGTTCCATTTTCAAAGGAGCCGATGCGCATCTTCCCGGGAAGCCCGTCTCCTTTCATTTTTCTGAATTCCTCATAGCATATTCCAGATCATTCTGTGATCGGAAATAAGAATTATCCATATGTGCCAGCATTGCAGGAATTGTTTTCAAACGTTCTTCATAACATGACCTACATACCTTATGCCCGTCATGCAGTCCTTCTGTACCACACAAATAGCACCTCCCATATGCTGGCCATTCTGATCTTTGAATATCATCCTGCCGGGCAATCTGTTTTGCACGATATTTGGCATAGCAGCGATTGCACAGTAACCCATGTTCAGCCATCCGCTGTCCGCATTTGGTACAAAGTCCTGCTTCTTTACGTCGATAATATTCAGACATTTTGCGGCTGTTGCCACGAACTATTTTCTTTTTCAAACTCCCTTCCGCTTTTCTCTGATGATACCTGTCACGTTCATGCCCCAAGCATTCATAGCACATTTTCCGATTTGGCTCAACAGCACGTTTTTGACATCTTGGACAGATTCCCAGACTCAGTAGAAACGCTCTGTCTTCTCTCTTTAATGGTTTTCCCATAATTCTTTTTCTGGAGCAACTGCAGTTTTATGTCCGGACAACTCACTGCTCCTTTTTATAGATTCTTTCGATCTCCTTTATAGTTGCTACAAGGACATCTTTTACAAAATCCGTATTTCCGTACTTCTCATAAATCTCCGCACTCTCATTTACAAGCGCTTCCCAATATGAATCGCCATCAATTTTTCTCTGATCCTGTGGATTCCTGGAATCAACTTTTTCAATCAGCTCCACATACTTCCGGAAGAATTTCCAGCAGGCTGTAAAGATTTCATAATACTCTTTAAGTTTTTCCATGCTCATATTGCTACTTCCTCTCAAAACGGAATCTCCATATCACCAGCCTGCTCAAAACAATCTGACCTATCCCAACCGAACTGTACATTCACATCATCCCTTGGACCATATACCCGTTTGGATTTTTCATCATAGCTGATGATGATACCATTCAGATTGACCTTTCCGAACAGACGATTCTTGGCTACAATCAGCTTCCGTTCATCTTCTGCCAGGATCCCTTTATCAATCTCATCTTTACTGCCACGGTCATAGCTCAATGTGATTCCGGCCAGATTCGTGATATCACCAGATCCAGATATCTCATCGTTAGCATCCGGAGAGGAAGCATTCTTCCGACGATGTGCTACCAGAAGAATCAATACATCATATCGGATAGCGATCTTCGTCAGTTCCCGGACAAACCGTCCCTGCTGATCATACTTGTCCGTCCCCTGCTTTTCGTCTATGTACATGGCTGTCATAAGATTGTCGATCAACACAACCCGGATCCCGTACTGCATAATGGCCCGTGTGACACTTTTCAGCAGATCTTCCTGCTCATCGGTGTCGATGATTCGGCTATCATAGATATAAGCCCGTTCCCGGTACCAGGCATTGATCAGTTCCTGATTCCGATTTGTAATAAATCGATTCACGATCCCGAACTCTGTCTGATTCTCTGTAACATGGTTCCGACCAGCTATCTGGAAGTCAAACCAGCTCTTGTACAGATAATTTGGCAGCTCTCCAGAATATGCAAATGTCGGATATCCCTGCTCTGTGGCATTTGCCATGATCCAGCTGGCCACCGTCGATTTCCCTTCCCCGCGCTTCCCGGCTATAACACAGACCATACCGAACGGCAGACCTCCATATAAAGTCCTGTCCAGTTCCCGGATTCCGGTTTTCAGTTTTGGCAGTTCATAAATATTGACATTTTCCACATCTGCCAGAGGAAGAACCCGCTGCACTGGGACCATGACTGCATTCTCTACCGCCTGCTGAACTGCCGCTGATCCATGCTTCTGCAGCAGTTCATTGGCGTCCTTGCATCCCTGATAGTCCTGCTCCCGGACATACCTGATCTTGTTCGGAAAGCGCTTCTGGAAGTCCTCCAGCAGCGTCATATGTCCTTTTTCAAAATCTCCAAAGACAACAATCTCACTGAACTTCGAGACCCAGTTAAAGCAATATGGCACCCATGTAAAGCCCTGTGCTCCGTTCGGGACAGATACTGCATTCTCCAGACCGGCAGAAGCAACACTCAAGCTGTCCAGCTGGCCTTCTGTCACGATCAGACAGTCAAACTTATCATTGCACTGTTTCATCCCGAACAGAATCGGCTTACAGCTCTTCTCACACCATTCTTTGTTTTTATCCCGGTCCGGATTGTAATCAGTATTACGATATTTCACAAACTGAAGTTTTCCACGGTCATCATAAAACGGAAACACCAGTATGTTTTCATTATCGTTCCGTACTGTGATCTCATATTTGTGGGCAATCTCTCCGGATATTCCCCGACCTTCCAGATATCTGATAGCAGGGTCTTTCGGCACATATGGCTTTTCTGGAGTAGGCAATCTCCGGTATTTCTTTCGTGGACGGTAATACTCATCTGCTTCCGTTCCCAAAGAAAAATCAAAATCCCTGGAAAGCTGAATCATATTCCCGGACACACCACAACTGGTCCGCAGACATTTAAACTGCCCTGTTTTAAGATTGATCGAGAAGGTTCTGACATTTCCCTTGGTCGGTCTTGGTCTGCAATAAGGACAGATTTTAAAATGCAGCTCATCTCCGGCCCGCTTAACTTCTATCCCCTGCTGGTGGGCAAAATCATATGCATCCTGTTCTTTGAATTCATATATTTTCACCAGTCATCACCTACCAGTTCTTCCAGATCTTCACTCTCATTCTGCGGCAAAACATTCTCTGTCTCACCAGAACCAAAATTCTCATCCAGATAATCCACATATCCGGAATTGAAAAATGTACTCCCATGCATCCAGTATTTGCGGTCTCTTCCAGAAGATTGCATATCCGTAACAAATCGATCCACACATCTTTTCAGCTGATCATATCCAATCCGTTGAAGAACCTTTTTCTTTGTCTTTGATACCTGACCTTTCCCTTTTTTGATCGGATACAGTTTCCAGATAGATTCATAAAATGCATCTAACGACTCCGTACCGTGCGGCTCCGCAGCACAAGATATATTCTCTTCTTTACTTTTATTTACTTTACTTTGCGTATTATCGTTATCATTTATCGAGTTATTGCATACAGAAACGGAGTTAATGACTACATTTTTACTATTTTTGCCAACACTTAATAAAAGGTACTCTTTTTTCAATTCAACATTTTCACGCCTGGACACAGCGTCCAAATATCTTTTCTGGATTCCAGATGATGTAAGAATCCGATATTTATTGAAAAGTTCTTCTGAAAAAATGTTCCTTCTGATCGAAGCTGCCACGATCTCATTTATTAAATTTTTAGGGAATCCGGGCAGCGCACATTCTTCACACACACTGCCAACATTCCGATAATCCACACTATGGGTACACCCGAGCCGGTACGCCCACAGCACGGAGATTTCGGGAGTCCATTCACAGTAATAACCAAACCCCGAATATATGCTCTGGTACAGTTTGACGATTACCGCAAAACCCTTTAGTCCAAATTCAGCTTCGATCAATTCAATCTTTTCATCCATGTGGCAATCCAGAGAAAAGTAGTCAAGCCCTACCTTCGCCGGTCGCGCCATATCATCC